>NZ_CP051184.1 GCF_012295615.1 Bermanella marisrubri | reverse complement strand
AAAAAGGGGGCTAGAATACCTAATTTTTGGAGATGGTTAATGGGTGACTACAAGACCGAACGACTTGATGCCATTCTGGATGATATTGTTGAATTGAAATCAGACTACAATAGTTTACAACAATCAATGCTGATCAAAATTGCCTTAGCATTAACAGAAGCCATGCAACAAAATAATTTGGCAGCTCTACGAGGCCTAACAGCCGAAATAAGCGGGTTGGATATTCGAGTGAATCAATTAATAGAAGCAGTAATTGTTCAGGTAGCGAACTCAGATTAAGAATGACGAAAACGCCACCTACCGAAGTAGGTGGCAACTCAAACTAGTGATTCAAAGATACCTTTGACTTAACACTACCATTTTGAGTAATGATCAACTCGCATCCTTTAGACGATTGCTGCAAAACAGCAGTCGAACCAGGATGATGAATCAAGTGACCAATCGCATCCTGCAAAGCCTCATTACAATTCGGCCTTTCAGATGCACCAACATGAGAACCTTTCCGATCTTGAGATTTGATCACTTCCGTGACAATTTCCGAAACCGAATCAATGAGCTGGCATACCGCTAGGAAGATCAAAGCAGTAGTAGGGCTCAAGGAAGGCATATTCATGTGTAGATTATTTGCGTCAGACATAATCATCTCCAACCCCTGATTGGCCGAGGTGCGCCTTGTGCTGATGCACATTCGTATAATAAGCCGCATACCAGATCCTGAAAAGGGTAGTTCACAGGCTCACCACTAAATATTTGCTCACCGAACAATAATTACTTACAGTGTCTGATTGTAAAAAGGGCCATCGCAAGAGATAACAATGCACTCTAAGGAATATTGGAAAAATGAAACTATCGCATTTCTTGCCTTAGCAAACATTAAAGGAGTGGGCTTTCGAACACTCCAGAAAATTGCTTCTAATGGATTGGGATTCAAATCAATACTGAAGTCGGATAGTAAAGAAGAACTTCAAAAGCATATTAAAGCTAAGATTGACCCCAATAAATCTTGGCATGACTTTCAACTAGAAGCTTGGGCTAAAGGTATAGAACTTGCCAGAGAACTTAGTGCGCAACAAACGCGACTCATTTTCCTCAATGAGGAATGCTACCCACCGCTACTCAAGAAAATACCCGACCCTCCATATTGGTTATTTGTCCAGGGCAATCTTGACTCCCTAAACGAAAAGCCGGTAGCCATTGTTGGAACACGAAAGCCCAATGAAGATGGAATTCTTTTGACCTCAATAGCAGTAGCCGGCATAGCATCCAAAAACAGAACTATTATTAGCGGGTTAGCAGATGGCATAGATCAAACCGCACATAAAGCAGCATTAAAATACAATCTTAAAACTGTGGCGGTTCTGGGCAACGGTCTATCTATAGACTATCCCGCTGGATCAGAAAAACTGAAGAGTGAAATAATTAACTCGGGTGGCGCTATCGTTACTGAGTACTTACCCAACCAAACCTATAGCGCGGAAAATTTTGTTAAGCGAAATAGAATTCAAGCGGGACTATCAGAGACAATTATTCCTGCGCAATGGAAGGTGAACAGTGGTACAGGTCATACAGTAAACTTTGCAATAAAATATGATAGAAAGATAGCCGGTCTGAAATTACCCAATCAGTTTCATGGCTGCAGTGAAAACGAATACATAATCAGTGCAAATGGACAGGTCTTCGAGTTACCAATAGAAACACGTGAGTTTTACATTATTTGGATCAACCACGCCAGCCAATCCAAGCAGGCTTGGAGATATAAAGGGAAGATATGTTAAAAGGTGTAATTTTTAGCGTAGAGGATACTATCGTTTCCATAAACAATGGTCCATCAGAAGAGTTATTCAATGAACTAGCAAGGCTATCCCAGTTTTTAAGGGGAAAAAACGTTGAATTTGTTGTGTTTACTAATCGCCACTGGACGGAGGCAGGCACAGGAAAAACTCTTCAAGAGAGGCTGTTCGAAAGCTGGGGAGGTTTTAAGTACTTCTCAAAAGTACAGAATCCGGAAATACCCGCTAAACCGTCATCGAGTGCGACAGAATATATATTAAAAGAGATGGGCTGGAAAAGAGAAGAAGTAATTTACATTGGCGCCTCAGAAAATGATATGAGAACTGCTGTTAACGGTAAACTTCTTTTTCTTAGAGCCAAATGGTACTCGGATAATATAGATTATGGGTTTTCCTTTTCAAAGCCAAAAGAGATGGCAAAGTTTTTGATGTTTTTGTTTTAGAAAACATCTATGGTTCCATAAAATAGAAACTGAGGATTTTAGGTTTTTATCTCTAGCACCTTTTAGTACATACAAACCAGAGTATACCGAATATTCACAGGACGCCAGAAACACAGCGAAGCACGGGTTGGGGCATCGGGACTTTTGGGTGGGATCTATTGTCTCAAGTTTATATTTTAGTGGGATCTATTTAGATCTGAACTTCATAACATCATATCCTGGACATAAAGAAGGTTCTGGCAATGCCATAATGGATGAAGCTATTGGAATCTTCAGTAAGTGCTTCAGAATTAAATATTTGCCAGATTTAATAATCAGACATAAAACTTCCACACGATCTCATGTTGCTAGAAACACTGGTATACAAATAAACCATTTGAATCAATTGAATACCATAAAACTCAACCCGCACCCAATGAAAAATAGAACGGAAGCATATAAAAACTTAATACCATTATCGAACAAAACTGTACTGGTTTTAGATGACATTTCAACAAGGGGGTTTAGCCTTGAGGCAGCTAGGTTGTATTTACAAAGAGCAGGTGCAAAAGTTGTACTTGTATCTTGGTTAAAAACCATCAATACAGATTATGAAGAAATAAGAATTAAAAGAAATTTTAAACCCTTTGAAGAAAACCAGTTTAATGATGAAGACTTAGAAAAAATTAATTCTCACACTTACGCACAGCATATAACTGACAATCAAGCACCAAAAGAAATAACAGAATTATTGAAAGAATACGATAATTGGGATTGGCCTTAGACCCTACTAAGATAGTCCTTCCTTCTTTTCTTCATCTCTCTTATCGCTGCATGATAAGAAGTCTTACCATGCAACACACCATCAAAGAGATCCATATCAGCCTCTCTAAGAAATTTCAGCGCCCGACTGACATTTGCAACGCCCGTTGTTTCAGGCTTTTTTAAGCGGAGGTACAGTGCAATTTCAATCTGTTTAGCATCAGGATAATACTTTAAGTATTCATATGCTCGCAGCGCTATCTCGGCCAGATTTGGCGGCTTCGAATTCATTAATCCAATGCGTGCATCTATCTGGAATTTTTCTAAAGGCATAATCGCTGTCTCGGTAGCTTGGAAATAGCCTATGAGTTTCCGATAATAATTTTTATCGGTAATTGATTATCATTCGCATTTAAGAGTAACACCAAAAACCAAAAGCCTCGTTAATAATTAGTACTACTACAAAAACCAGAACTAAAAATGGTATGGCATTATCTAGAATCCAAAACCTGAATTTATTCGCTAAGTGGTATCGGCTAAAAGCAGAACTGTAACCCCTTAATAACTTCAAATCCTGCTTAACTCGTTTATTCCAATTTTCATTTAATGATTGGAAAGCCTCTTTTAGTCGATCAGCATTTTCCATATCTTCCAAAACAACCCTTTCGGCACCACTTGGAAGTTGTTTCTCGTACATATCTGGCCCTCGACCACTAATGTTGGTGTCGAGGGAAAAACTTCCTGGCCTCAGCTTTGTGATAACAGGAACCAAAGTTTCAACAACACCATCAACCATGTAGTCTTTCTTGAGCTCATCATCTATAAAAAGGCTCTGCCACTGGATACGCTCAGCGTATAAATAATAGAAATAATTAACAGCCATCCAAGATATGAAAATAGGAAACCCCAAATTAAGCAACTCCGAGGGGATATGAACCTCGAAAACCTTCAATTTAGTCAAAGGCTGAACAAGTATATGAACAATATAAGTGACACAAAGAAATAAAAGGTTTCGTCTTAACTTAAGAACATGATCGGATGGCTGAAAAAACTCTCTCATAAGATCACACCAATAACAATTCGTTATAAGTAAAGTAGCCGCATGAAGGGCAACCATAACCCTGAGACTTTCGATAAATAGATGCTCTCAGGTGAATAAGTTTTGAATCACGCTCAAAACAAACTGGACAAAAAGGATCATCGTCTCCTGTTAAGAAAATCTTCTCATGAGCATATTTTGTCTCGTTTAATAGCTCTAACTCTCCTTCAAGCTTTAGAATCCTAGAATCCTTCAAGGCTAATTCTGACTTAACCTCTGCCAAATCCATTTTAACATTGGCAAGTGAGTCCAGTAGATCGGCGACTAGGTTATTCAGTTCTGCACTCGATAAAGCGTTATTCACATCCCTCAGCCTTCTAACAGAATCAATAGCGACCGATAGCGCAGAAAAAGTGGTTGATATATCCATAAAAAAACCTTACAAGACAACTCCTAAATTTTACAACTTCCAAAAAAAGACATAAATGGCATCTATTTACACGGACTAATCCTATTTACTATGTAGTTCGAAATACTTCCTATACATTTTTTCTCTTTCCTTAGTTGCGCTTAAAATTGTTCGAACTGGTAAATACATACACCAAAGAAGTATGAGAACTTTCCAGCTTAATATAGGCGCGAGCAATAAATAAAGTAAAATTACTGATCCTAAATATACAATTCCATTGGTTTTCTCACACTTTAATTTTTGATCCGCCAATAAAGCCCGATGTAAAGCAGCATCCTCTATGGTAGAGAATTTTTCTTCCGATAAATCAACCATGTACCTATCTCTTACAATTCCCAGCATCGATTCTCTAGTGCACTAGAGACTTTTTGCAATCTATCCTCAGACAGAATTTCTCGACAGCGGTAAATAGAAGGTATTGCGTATTTAAACGACACACCAGCGTCCATCACAAAGCTCCTCGTACCAATCTCACCAAGCATTTTAATCGTTGATATTAACGCAATATTACCATCATTTAGCCGTGTCGTTGCCTGTGCAAGCAATTCAGCCTTACCTTTAGAGACCAAGCCATATAGCACGAATGGCTTAGTCTCCCCATAATTTAGCTCATCCTCAGATTTCGCACCTGCACTAAATGCAACGATCAACACAATAAAAATAAGCCACAAAATAGAATACTCACGTCTGAGCATTAACTTCTCCAAACAATAACTAGAAAATGAAGCATAACATGAGGATTGAGCAAAACAGAGTGGCGCGCGCACCCAGAAGGCTCAGCGTCCTTGCTGAATAATAAGGTTTGGATGCGCGACTAAGATGCAATTTAGCCGATCTTCCTCTGTAAAAAAATAAGTCAAAAGTCGTGTTTACGATCACCCAGCCTTTTTTCGTTGAAATGCAGTGGAAATCTGCGGTATTAACCGGTGCATAGAATGAATAGTGTCCTTTTCTTTAGCAAAACGAAAAACAAGCGCCTTGCCTATTCGGTTAAGCTCTTTTAAAAAGGAGGCCGTTTTGGATTTTACGGTTTCCTCTTCACGCCATTTCAATATAAAACTCGTCAAATCTCCTTGGAACAGCTCCATTTCATGCTTAAAGGCTCGGATAGATTTAAGAGTATCATCGTCACTTATATGCGATTTTAATTCCTGGTAAAGGATCGTGCGTTCTTTTATTAAATGTGAGAATAAAATTGATCTGAAATCAGCGAGGAACTTTGGAACTAGGGAGTAGCGACCACTGAGGCAAGCCTGCCTGCAAAGAACTAAGCAGTTCAGAATCTCCTCATGCTCTCGCTCCAACTCATCTGCCAGCGCAAATGTGTATCTGCAAGAATGGTTTTTATCAAAATCTGGCTTTACTGGCGTATCTATTCTATGCGAATTAGGCCGAAAAAGACTACTTAGATAACGTAACATAACCCCCTCCCTGATAGGCGCTCAAAAAGTATACTTTTTTAAGTAAAAAAGTAAACCTTTTTATCAGTTCGGGGGCTTTCGCTATGCTGCTTCGATAGAAGCACCGCCAGCTTTCACACTATCTTGGAAATAGTCGAAAGCCTTGTAGGCATGCGAAGCGGCCTTAAAAATGAATGAAGTATCCCCTTTCATTGCCTTTAACCAAGAGTTTAAATAACTTGCATGGTTATCAGTTTGCAATGGAACACCGTATTCACCGCACAACAGAGCACTAAAAGTCTCAGCTACCAACTCTTCAAAGGCATATGCCTCAATCTCTTTGTCAAAGTCATTATCAAACTTTTCAAAACGATCAAGACGCTTTTTATGACCAGTCGAGTGTCCAGCTTCATGCGCAAGCGTAGCCGCCATACCAGAGGCATCAAAGAAGCCATCAGGTATTTTGATCAAGTCTAATGAAGGTGAGTAATAGGCTCTATTGCCGCCATTTCTCAAAGCAATACCCTGAATTTTGCAATATTGCTCAATCGATTTGACCAAAGAAAGGTTTAAATCACCCTGCTCAATATTGGGAATTGGGCGTGCATTTGGAAGTTCCAAGCCATCAATCTGCTCAACATTAAACACATTGAATGGCTTCATCACTGGGATCTGTTTCTTCCCATCTTCTTCTTGCTCGTCATCGATCTCTACACTTTTATAAAAAATGCAGGTCGTAGACTTTTCACCACGTCGAACACTCCCGCCAAGCGCTTTGGCCTGCTTAAATGTAAGCCACTGATTGTTCGAGTAACCACGATCAACAGCCTCCATCCAAAGCAACAAAACGTTCATACCTGTATAGGCTTTTTTAGTGCCAAAATTCACAGGTATTGGAGAGCATTGCTTTATATCCCAAGGACAAATCCAAGGTAATAAACCACCCTGCTCAATACGATCTACGATTTTTTGAGTAATCTCAGCTTTAAGATCTCTACGTTTCTTCATTCTTCAACCCCTGTAAGTCGAGGTGCACTGACTGGCTACTAAAGCCAGTCTATTGCACTAGCTTTAGTATTTCCCCATCAAAGATGAGGGCCATCACGAATTAGTCTAGCTGACCAAAAGATTTAATTCCATACTAAAAAGCCGCCCGAGGGCGGCTCAATCAAATAGCGTCATTAATAAAATCTGCCATTTCGGACACACACTGAAAACACTTATCAGTATGTAATCCAGGATCAACAATACCTGAATCGTAGTCTGTCCTAAAGATATGGACTATCTTGAAGCCAGACTTTAGATGCTCTCTAGAGAAGCGAATCCCAATAGAAAAATCTCTATTTAAAATAACGCCCCCAAGCATAGTTGCGAAATGAGAACCGCATTTTTTCTCAAAGAGGATTCTGTCTCCATCACCCTCTTGGAAAATAAAATAGTTTGAACCCATATCTACGGGCGGCAAACATTCAAGCATCTGAAAATATAGACGCTCAGATATTTCCACTTCGTCACGATCCTTCACGGTTTTCACAAGCTCAGATATAGAGTCAAGCATAATCATCTCCAACCCCTGATTAGCCGAGGTGCGCTTTGTGCTCATGCACAGTTAAATAATAGACTCATTATGGATAAAAAAAAACCGCCCAAAGGCGGTTGATATCAACGGAAGTTAGAAATAAAGCGTCCTAACGACCACCCATGACCATAAAGAATGCTTTGACCTTGTATCTCATGACCCAAGGTAAATAAACATCCGTCTACAAGCTTTTCAGGAATAAGCTTAAAGCGACAAGCTTCCACAACAGTAAAAAGGCGACTTAAACCATTACTCCCAATCAATCTTGGTTCAGTAGACCTTGCTTTGGCATAGTGCTTACCAATCGTGCCGATACTATTGGAATTACCGTCAACCAATTGCTGTCTGAAGCCCTTACCTTTTTCAATATCTGACTTCTCTTTCTTTTCGAGGTAGTCGAAGGTTTTAAACATATCAGAAATATGCTTTCCATCCTCCAAACACTCCCCAACAGAGAAATACTTCCTTTGGTAATGATCCAAAGCGTCAGAAAAAGGGTTTGCTAGACCGCAACTTGTCGCTACAAACCAATATCGCTTACGCTGTTCAATAGAACCACCAACCTCCTTGTCCAATATAAATTCATGAATATTGTACTGGAGCCTTTTTAACTCTGATTTTAGAATTAAATAGGAAGCACTATTTTTAGCTTCGACAACATTTTCACTTACGATTATAGAAGGATTCACAGAATGTATTGCTTTCAAGAATCCTACTATTGCCGTTATAGAATGATCTTCCTCAGCAATGCCTATCCGCTTTTTCGATTTCCCACATTTCGCGTGTATGTCACACGGAAGAGATACATTAAGAATATCGACTGGCTCTAGGTCATCGTTTTCCAGCTCTTCAATTGAAGCTACAATTAAATTAGTCTCATCATCGACTGTATAGTTGTTTCTGTCCGCAACCTCCAGATATCGAAGATTCACATCCACAAACCACTTAGTTTTTGACGTAAAACCAGCTGAAAGAAGTCCATCGGAAATAGAAGAAGAAGAGATACCAGCTCCAGAACAAAGCGTACCGGTGGTGAACCTACGCTTCGATCTATTAGCTCTATACCTATATTCTCTTACAATCTTTTTTCTACACTCATGATGAAGAGAAACAGTAATAACACCAAACTCAATTGCTATCCTCACCCTTTCCGAATCACCGACTATGTCAGTAATTCTCGTTGAACAAAGATCAATGATAGGTGTCTTTTTTTCTTCTCCCCTTCTTTTACGCCCACTAACACGGCGGTCACCGAAAAGGTCTAACTCAAGCTTAATTTCTTGATTTTCTAAATCATAGGTCACGGTATAAGCTTCACCATAATCGAAACCTGCCTTAGAAAGCCTACCGCCCTCGATCCAGATCCTCTTATTAGCTTTGCTCTCTGAAACCTTTGAATAAAGAACTTGCATAATCATCTCCAACCCCTGATTAGCCGAGGTGCGCCTAGTGCTCATGCACACTAAAATCATAGCGGCATTAGGTGTAAAAAAAAAGCCACCCATAGGTGGCTTTATTATCATGAAACTAGAGAAAATAAATCATACTGATCTTTCTCTACGTTTATGATTGAGTCGGGTTCAACTAAGGATACATCCTCATTCAACTTTGATAGTTTCGAATCCCAAAACCCTATGAAATGCATAGGTGTTCTGAAGACCTCCGTAACCTTCATTGTTAAGGTATTTCCGACAATGACTTCGGCGGGAATACCTAACAAGCTCAGCTGAATAAACGCCATTCTTGCTGCCAAAGGGTCTATATCTACACAACTAACCCACAACTGATTTTGTGGATTGAAGCCATTGGACAGCATCTCATCAGCAATTGCTATCACCATAGATCCTGCACCAACGCATGGTTCGCAAAGTGTTAGAAACGGCTTTTCTTCGAGCAAGCTAAAGGAGTCGGCATAGATAGCTTTTGCCATCATCCGAGACACATCATAGGGCGTAAAAAACTGCCCAATGTGACTCGATCCGATATCCAGCTCCATATAAACTGCCCCTAAGAAATCACTATGCGATCCCTCGAGTGCAATAATGACCTCTCCTAGTAATGAAGCTATAACCAAAGACTCGTCCTTATTGTATTTAGAAATAAGCTCTAAATACTCACCCTCCAATTCCTGTGATTTCAAAAAAGCATTTTGAATCGAAATGGATGACAAATAGACAAAGTCCTTAAATACATCATATTTATTTCTATGATGCACCAACTGGTTAAATGCTTTAATAAAGGTATCAACTTGAGAACCCATATTACTCTCCAACCCCTGATTAGCCGAGGTGCGCCTAAATTTACACAAAGAAAAGCCACCCGAAGGTGGCAACACGAATTAAGCTATTAGCCTAATAACTCAAAACTCATACTCATTTCCATTATCATCATTAATGGAAACGGTATGGCAACCGCTTTCAGTCAAAGTGGCTGCTTCATATTGAGCCTCGCACAATGTGTTACAGTCTTTTGAACATTCAGTATTGTCCAGACCATAAAATACAATAGTAAACATATTACTCTCCAACCCCTGATTAGCCGAGGTGCGCTTTGTGCAAATGCACATATGAATAATAGACCTATTACAGGCAAAAAAAAAGCCACCCGAAGGTGGCTTTCATCAACCTTTCACATTACGCGAAAGTTTTAAGCATCGTCATTAGACTTGAACTTTTTCATTTTCTTAGAAAAGTAAGACTCGAATTTCTTGGAATCTAAGACAAGCTCGGCAGATCTAGCCTCTTGAAAACTACCAACCAATAGAATCGCTGATAGAGTGAAGAGGAACATATACCAAACGTCTGGAGCCCTTTCCACTGTTTGCGAAGGAAATAAGGTTAGAAGATATCCGAAAACGCCAACCATAATTAGAAAGATCATTCTAAATAGGGAATAAAATGAATACCGCAAAAACAAGTCAGTATCCTCTCGCATATTCTCGATATTTTCTTTTTCCTCGCTTAATTGAACGAGTTTTTCTCGTCTAACTTTCTTACTGCGTTTTGCTAGAAACTTAAACAACAATACCGTAGCAATTCCACCAATGGTATTAGTAAAAATACTACTCAAGATCTCAGTCATTTTGCTCTCCAACCCCTGATTAGCCGAGGTGCGCTTTGTGCTAATGCACCTCAACATGATAATCATTTATTCCCTAAAAAAAAACCGCCCGAAGGCGGTTTACATCAATACTCTATAGGTAGAAGTATTGTGGTATGACTCCTATCCGCTTCGGTTATAACGTAAACCTTGTCGCTGATAAGCTCCCCATAAGCATTTTCAATTTGTTTCAAACAAGTTTCATCAAGCTTGAATGCAGAAAAGATTCGATCTCCCTCACGAATAGCATCCGTGTTAGCAATTCGATCCATTTCTGCCATATCAGACCAGTCACAAGCAATGTGACGCTGATATATGTCATCAATGTCAAGATTCGCATGCTGAATTAACTGGGCTACACCCGTAGTAATCAATAGCTTGCCTGTCGTGAACTTAATGCCAAATGGTTCGGTAATTGTAGTCATCTTCAACCCCTGTAAGTCGAGGTGCACTGACTGGCTACTAAAGCCAGTCTATTGCACTAGCTTTAGTATTTCCCCATCAAAGATGAGGGCCATCGAGATAAGTTTATAACAGCAACTTCATTGATGCCAACAATTATGTGATCAGGTATTTAGGAAGTATACGCGCCATTATTGGAGTACAAACAACTCCCACCAAGAACCAGGATTCGAGGAGAATTTCTCTATTGGCGAGAGAATTCAAAAAGTATAGCGGATCGTATAGACCAGCTACAGCTATTGAAGACAAGACGAGAATAATAACTAAAATGCCAGGAATAATGGCGAAGGAAAAGAGAGCAGCTACAAAAAATGTAACAGCAGAAATCCATATCTGCATGAAATAATACTTTTAGCTTAGAATTTTCTTTTCGAGTTTCGTACGTGATTCTTCAGGTTTAGACCGAATGGCATTAATATGAGTTACCTTCTTAATAACCACACCAGGAATCACCTTTTCCAAATCGTCCATCGGATTGTTTTTAATTTTTAGCTCAGAAACAGACATAACAATCTCCTAAAAAAGCAGCCAGAACGACCTACAAAGTAGGTCGTCTAGCACTGGCTGCTATAGGCCCATAACTTTTTTTAATCGAGTTATAGAACCATCTGATAGCAAACTAACAAGCTTATTATAGCTTTCGAGATCAGGAACCTCGATAGAATAAACATCACCAGTTCGCGTATCATGCACTAAAAGTTCAATTGAACCGTCTGGTTGATACTCTTCAACCACTCGATACCAACGCCCTAATTTAAGTGCTCCATCAAATTGATCTGAATTACTCATAATCATCTCCAACCCCTGATTGGCCGAGGTGCGCCTAGTGCTCATGCACAAGGCGCATTATACAATGATTATGTTTTGATTTATAACTACGATTGCGTTGTTGCAGATTCCGTTTCAGCACTAACCAGCTGGCTTCCGACCCTCGGCGACCGTGTTCATAACTCTACTGAATATTACCAGAATCAAATTGTGATGAAATTGATAAGTTATTCTCCCAGTAGTGTATCAAACTAGTAGCCTTTTCCTTGCTCATAGATCTATTCTCACTTAAAGCTTGAATAGCCAAAGTTGAGCATTCTAATTTAGAACCTGAATCAAACAATCCTGACTCTCTACATTCTTGATAGTAGTCTATTATATAACCATGGCTTTCCGATATTTTTGACCACGCATCCCTTTTTTCATTCAGAAGTATCATATGTCCTATGACAGATAGAAGTAAACATATCGGAATTGACATCAATAGTGCCGCTGGATTATTGGATATCACTACACAAACAACAACAACAACGAAAGCTAAGAAAATATAAGGTAAATGTATCCCAGAAAGTCCTTCTAAAAATAAATCCACTTGATCGATCCTCCATGCTTATTCAATAAACTTCGACATTCTTATCTAACCTTGCTGTATAAAATCTAAAGAATAAACCTTTGGTTCTCTTGGTTTCTTAGAACGATTTTTGTGGTTAAGGTTTTGACGGAAAACATAACCATTTTCTTCATCAAACACCACTTCACCAGACTTTACCTCGCCTATTACAGATAATGCCTCTCTTGCTTTCTGGGCATACAAGTCATAACGATCACCTTTAATTCGATTAGGTACATTCATTGAAATCAAGGCTACAACTTGTTCACCACCATCAATAGCAGCCCAATGCCGACCTAGATTAATTGCATTTAGACCGCCAGGAACTGTGATATTTTTCTCTTCACTCATTTTCAAATAACCCATTTAAAAGTGCTAGGGAGGACTTATCAATTTTCAAAGTAGACTTTGCTTTACCGCCTTTCGATATATCTACTAGAATTTCCTCACCAACTAATTCTGCATTCTCGATTTCATACGAAACTGGTGACTGCTTTTCTTGTTTCTTTTTTGGCTTTGTTAAAGAGTCAATCTCTTCTCGCAAACTACCTTTTAATTTGTCACCTTGAATTTTCTTTATTATTTTAGAGCTCAAATCTGGAGCTTTCTTTTCGAGCCTACGAAATTCTTCTAGGCTGCGTAAATCAGCTGTCACTGTAGACACAATTTGAATACTACTATCCTCTGCTTCAAAGGCTTCATTTATCGTCTGCCAACGATAAAATTCAGTCTTACTAATACCTGCTCGCTCAATAGCTTTCTTCTTTTCTAAGCCTGACTCAGTAAGTACATTTACAATACCAACATAAGCCCTAGCAGTATCCTCGACCGTCATATCCTCGCGGTCTACGTTCTCGGCAACCTGTATTAGTCGAATCTGGGTTTCATCTAAGTCACCACGCACATAAGCAACTACTTCGAGATCCGCTAGTTTTGCAGCTCTCCATCGACGCTCACCTGCGACTATGCGATACGTATCATCACCTAAAGGAATGACAGTGATAGGCTGAGCTTGCCCATTCAGCTTAATGCTCTCGGAAAGTGCTTTGATTCCAGCCTCATCGATTTTTCGACGTGGCTGCAATGGATCTGGCTCAATTTTCGAATGATGAATTTTAAGAATTTGTTCAGGTTTCCCCTGCCCCAATAACTCATCAAGACTGCTCACTAGCTTCTCTTGATTGGCGTGCTCAAGCGTGGGAGATCCTTGCTTACCAAAACCTGCGCCTTTCATTACTGCAATACCTCTAAAGCTTTGTTGAGGAAATCATTCATGTTATCAACCAAGCGTTTCTCACCTTTTGATAAGCCTTGAATCGGATCAAACGTAGTTCGCCCCGAACCGCGCAATTGCTTGTGCAATTCACCGTCAAAAATCCTCACTGGGAACATCGGGATATTATAATCCTCAAGCGCGTTACCTATGGTTTTCGACAGGATCGTTTTTTCTTTATCTCTTGTAATTAACACAAAGGCTTTTAAGTCGTCACGCTGGATAAGAGCAGATTCCGTCATGCGAAGGATAGTTGCAGAGTCATCAACATCCATTGGCGATGGTTGAATAGGAATAAATACGAGGTCAGAAATTTTCAAGAGCTGAGCTGGAAGAAGCTCATCTGAAAGTGATCCTGGACTATCAATAACGATATAATCAAACGACCCGCGCAAAGATAAAATATCATCCATAAAGCGTGGTTTTTCTATGCCGACAGCACGAGGGACATTCAAAACATCCTCTTCTTGAGCTTTTGCTGTCCACTTTAAGCTCGATCTCTGAGGATCTAGATCTACAAACAAGACATTATGACCTTTAGAAACTAGGCCACAGGCTAGCGGGTAGGCAACTGTAGTTTTACCAGTCCCTCCCTTACCATTAGTCACAGATATAATTTTAGCAGTCATTTTGCTCTCCATCCCCTTGCACCAAGAGGAGCTTTGTTATTTTTACTCAGTTCACCCTAGCGGATACTACATAACAACCATACAACCAACTACAATAAAAGTACACTTTTTTAAGTAAAAATATCAATCTTTTTCAGTGTATTTATTTTTATATTCCGAGAAATGAAGGTCCATTTTTACCAGTCGAATCCCAGTGCGCTTGCCCCAAGCAAGAGCCCTTTCGATCATAGTAAACTCCCTCGGCTTGTTGTTAACGCCTATCAACGGGCGAACAAGGGATGTTTTATGCTTTATATATACTCGCCAATGGCCAAGTTTTTCGTCTGGAACGTATTCTAAAAGCATATCAAGCGCATAACCTATCTTCACCAGCGACTTCACCTCTTCTGTAGTCACAGGCTCTGAATTGGGTTTTATTTCACTCATTAAATTGCCACCTGCTGAGGGGGTAACACCTCTAAATCTCTATTTATTATTCTTTCAATTTCCGAATGAGAGTGGAGTTCTACCGGCACAAACTCAAGCGCCCAAGAATTACTGCTCATAGCAGCTAGGCACATCTTCTCATCTCGAAAAGCCATAGGTACGTACCGCAATTGGCGACCCTGTATTGAAACCTGATTTAAGCAGACTTCATAAGATCTATGATGATCAGGAATTGCTTTCAGAGCCACCCTTTCGAATAAATCAGGCGTCAAATGACCATTAGGCACATATGGAACTGCTGAACTATCCTGCTCCACTGCCAATTTGCACAATTGAAAAGTCTTTAGCCGCTCAGGGATTAAAGACAAGACCTTCCCCGAATTCTTCACCGCTATCTCAGCTATTTCTGCCGACATAAGCTCTGGGGGTAATAATCTAATCATGCTCGCATTTCTGCTGATCGCAACCTTGTATATCCGCTCATCCCTCATCACGGCAGGAACAAACTCTAGTGAAAGCCCGTTCTGATAACAAGCTGCAAGACAAAGGGCGTAATTTCTGCGTTTCTCAGCTATATATTGGAGATTCAGGCCGTTTTTATTAACAGCAGCAAGACAAACTTGATATGAGACCTCAGACCGAGGAATCTCGTTTAGCGGAGTCCCACTCCTCACTTTATCTATCGCGTCCATTTTAGATCAACTATTCAAATTAAAAGGCCAGCAAATTCTATCAAAAGAGGAAAAAAAGTATACTTTTTTATTGATTTGTGCTTTATTTGGAGGTGAGGGAGAAAAACCCAACAAAGCAAAAGCACCGCCAACTAAGGCATCTAATGATCATATATGTACCGCCAGAACTAAGGCACCATGATATGAAATATTGTTGGGTTTTAAGTCTCAATACAGAGTATTGAGTTGGAAGTACGGCTATCTCTAGCCACTTGAGATTTTATTATATACGAATGTTAAGTACATTCCAGCATAAGGAGATAACGATGGGCTTTTTTGTTTCCGCTATACTGTTGTTCTTGATATATAAAGGCTTTGTTGCAGCTTCAGCAATAGTAAGCGGCACTACCAACTATGAGAGCAGCCAGAACGCCAATTCCTCTACGAGAAGGAATCCTAGAGGTGACTACTACGATAATAACAGAGAAAACTTTGAATCGGATATGAGGCTTACAATCGAGCGCTCTCGATCATATTATTAAAAGTGAGCCAATTTAAGCTCACTTTTTATCGCAAGTAGCATAAACACCAACCCCTCGCAAAGATATAACTCCACTCTTTAGATTGGAATCTGCATAAATATCTTCTTGAAAACCGACAATTGCATTATAACCGAATTTTTCAGCAACACTTTCGAGCCTACTAGTCTCTTGCTTCAAAATACTCACAACACCGCGAGCATCACGCGCCTTAAAATCGAATATATTTTTTAAAGGCTCACCTTTCTCGAAATCACATCCAGGTATAGTGTCGGTACTATAAGTACCTTTATATGCAAAGGCGAAAACACTAAATATCAATCCAAAAGATAACAGAATCAGTTTCATAGCCTATATCCCCTTCATTCGATTAGAAAAATCATCATACCTTGAATTCCCAAGATCAGCCATATCGCTTTCATAGGAATCGTTTACGTCTCTATCCCTATCAGGAACTGTGTCAGGATTATTAGTTTCTTTTAATTCATTTGAAGTCGCATCATAATCGATCTTACCTGATTCATCATAGCTAGGAGACATACCTTTCCCATTCTCACCAAAAGTATTGAAGTTCATCCCCGTATCAAACAGATCACTTCTATCCATAACCCCTTTATTTAAAAAAGAGTTGCTTGTAAAACTGGAGGAGTCACCTTCTCTAGTTCGATTACCATCCATGTATTCAGTATCACTCATACCACCAACACCATTCTCAATAAAAGTATCTTTTGTATCACCTTGAATTCGATCACCAGCTTTTTCAATTGTTTCCTTGCCTGCATCAACTATATCGCTTTGATCTTTGGAGAAGCTAGAATTATCCTGTCTTATCTGTTCATTGTTTGCCAAAATACCCTCTGAACTATTCAAGCTACTTTCTGCATTTTTCAATTCAATTGTATTTTCAGCACCAGATATACCATGCTGGACCACCTCACCTTGTGCATTTTCTTCGAATGATGACTGGTTTTCTTCGTAACTGCTTCTGAGATCATCCCCATTCCTATTAGAGAATCCCTCAGGCATATATCCATCCTGCTCCATGGATTCGCCATTTTTAGCACTTTCGCTTGTCAGCATTTGATCCATTCTTTGGTCAATAAAATTATCAATAGCAGATTCCACACGTCCGTCATCGCGACCATCTCGATAGTCTGCCAGTGCTTCCATCGCATCTGATTTAGTATCGAACGTATTGTTTTTAGTAGAAAAAACAAGAAACTCGTCTAGCATTTGTTTCGACATATTTGCAGTAGCTGCTTCGACACGATCTCTAGAAGCCTGTGCTTGGTTTACTTCTGCTAGAGCCTCCGTTTTATCCTCCCTATATTGCATCTGATCAGAAACAGTACTTCCAATTTTTTCAGAGAAATCAGAAGAGCTAGCATCAGTTCTTTCGGCGGCTAAAGACTGCGTAACCTGGGCCATGTCACTTACAGCTGAAGTATATTGATCGCTAGAAGCAAAATCAGTCACCGCTCTATAAAGCTCACTAGCGCGACTCTCACTCGCTATTTCACCACTTGCCGATGCACTTGCACTAACACTTAATCCTGAAGCTTTTTCCGCTAACCCGCCCCAGAAAGACTCATCAGATTTCCAGTCTACGCCTGCTTGAACCCTGCCCATTGCACGAGTCATCTCATCGTCTGTTAAACCAAGCTCTTTAGCAGCTTGGTTTCTTAAAGTATTAACTTCCTGTAAAGAATCTTGGTAACTAGTAGTGTCAGATCCAACCGATACATCTTTTGTCATATCTGACTGACTTAGGTTTTCTCCGAAATCTATAGATTGTTTATATGCGGAATCGTTTGTTTCCGCCAGACTACGAGAAGTGTTTTCAAGTTGCTGAACAGATTCTGAGTACTGTGCAGATAATCTTTCCGATGTCATCGAACCGAAATCAAGAGAAAAACCAGCACTAGACTGATCCAGTTGCATCGTACTTCGACTACCATCAAATGAGGTCTTCATACTACCAAGGTCATTCGTACTTTGTGTAAACCCACCTGTATTCTGGATAGAAGAGTCCGTTTTAAAAGCATTCAGGTTATCCATATTTACGTTGCCTTGGTTGTAGTTACCTGAAGATGCACTTGAAGCTGCACCATCTACAGCAGACTCATAACTCGCAACCATACGATTTGCCATACCAGCAGCCAACGATCCCCCTTGCTGCACAAACATCCATGCTAGCAATGGAATAGAGAGAGACATATAGCCTGCCATTTCAGACGCTTCATTTAACTCACGATATAAGGCTGATTGGTTCAACAAGCTTATACCTGTGGACGCATCAGGAAGAGCTTGTATAGCATTTTGCGCATAGTAGTTCGCGACAAAGTTAATCAAGGCATACATTGGAATCCATAGATTTATCCAAGCCAAAGCCTTTACATAGCCAAGCGCGACCTTACCTGCCGTTGGTAACATAAGCATCATTGCAATAATAGGAAATGCAGCGTAAAGAAGTGCTTCATATATATTTCGAGCAAGAGGAAGAGTATTTTCACCGATTCTCGCCAAAGCAGATTGTGTAATACTTCGATCACGCTCAGCCTTAGCTATCACCCAGCTTTCTGAAACATTTGAGTAAGAACTTCCAAGACCAGTTTCTAGGCTGTTCAGTATCATATTTTGCTTGAGAATATCCGATTCGGTTTTTGCGCTACCCGCGAAATACTGCAAGCCAACTGGAAGCGAAGTCTTAACTCTAGAGACAATTTCACTAGTGGCGTTTTCATCGCGACTAATTAAGCGTCCTAACAACCCAAATTCAGCATCTAAATTTGCATCAATATCATCAACGATCTGTTGCCAACCAAGATTACATTGGGTCAATGATCCACTTCCTGCTTGATCCTTATAATTGAAATACAGAATACTGGAACTGTTCGCAAAAAAGCTTGCTAGATCATCTTCGGTACTCAAATCCTCTAAAGAGTACCTTTCTAAGCCAAGATCCATGATAATACAGCTTTCAGCAAACCTAGCTAAATTTCCCGCAGTCATAGGATCAGCCACCCTATGCTCCATAGTAGCCTGCATTAATCGATTACCCCACAACATGCCACTATCTGAATATTTGTGACCGTTTGGAAGCGAAAAAACCACCTCTATAGTCCTTGCTAACCAATCGCTAGTGTTATTCAAAAAGCTTGATGTTGCAGCAAGCCCCAATGGAACATTGGAAACTACAGTCGTATTTGAAGGGTAAATTCGATCCGTTACGACAACGTCAGTTCTCGGCATAAGAACAGCTGATAGTATAATAATAAAACCAATCAACCATTTTGGGTTTATATCACCTTTAGAAAATGCGACCTGAAACATCCAGGCAATAAATGAAATAAGCGCGATAGTTCTCATCGCACCCCATATATCTGCGCCACCAAATATCATGGCGATACCATTAAAAACTAGAGTCAAAAGCTCCGCATTACCATAGGTGATAACTTCCCAGTTCATTACACTATCCTTTGCTCGACCAGTTCATGCTGCTAATTGTCTCTGCACTAAGACGTTTCTTAAGTTGTGTTTCTACCCTATGCATGTGGTTCGCAATATTGGATAGTTCTTGCAATCTGAATTCAGTAGTCTGCTGTTCATTGATTATCGCACTTGCAACGACATCAAGATCTTTCATGAAGGCTTTAACTTGTTTTGACTCTGTCATATCCGTGTCGCCCACTCGATCTCTGACTACCTCTATTGTCGCAAGCAAACCTGAGTACAAATGAGAAAGCGCCAATTTGTCTGCAATATCCCTTGTAACTGTACTAAATTGGGCACTTGGGTTATTAGCTCGCTCTAGTAAAATAAAGCGATATAAAGGAATTGGGGTCTGACTAAGGAAAGCCAACGCATCAGATGAAAGTGAACCGTTATTCGATATAGCTGTATTTATATCTGCTATTGTGTCTTGGACATATGTTGTCATTCCCTTCCAATCAATAGTTACATCGTTTGACCCGTTGTAATTGATACATGCATCTTTAGTATTATTCATATCAGTACATGTTTTGAGCTGTAAATTTGCAGCGGGCCCCTCTGTACCACTCAATAATGCATTTATAATATTCCGACCATCAGTAGTTAAACCAGCCTCTGTTGCAGCACGAGAAATTCTAATAACCTCTTTACCTGAATCAGCACTATTATCATCATATTTTACAATTATTGTTCCCAATAGATTCATTACAAGTAGAGAATAATCTAGATTATTTTTAAAGAAATCATCTTGCATTAGGTGCCACCAAATCAAGTTACCCTTGCTAAAGGTCACTGTATTTTCTCCACCTGTTTCCATAGTGTTTCTTCGGCCCATACCTGTAGTACAGTGCTTTTTAGCTTCAGCATAATCATCGCCACTTTGCTGCATACGCCTAACAATACACTCACCACCTTCAGCACCTGCATACTCCATAGCGCCACCAACTAACTGGGTCGCTGCCTCACAACTATCGAGATTAAATTGCAAATAGTCTTTTTGGAATTTATTAACTTTGTTCATCACATCATTGATAGTTGGAGTAACCAATTGCAAACCAAGCATAAAGAAAAGTGATTTAGCATTTTGGCCAATGTTTCGAAGATTATCGACGAACTCATCCCCATCTATCATAGAGAAGCCACCCGCCTGTAGATCAATACCTCCACACCCTGCTGTAACCTTTGGAGGGTTTATATTGACAAGGTTAATGTTCTTCTTGGTTATAGGGTTACGTTCACTATAACCACCGAATGTAACGTATGACGCACCTTGCGTCTTATAAACACCTGGCTCAGTTGTGTTTGAGTATGCACCATCAAACATACTTTCGACTTCGTCACCAATGTCGGCACCCCAAGTGAAATAACTGAAAATCGACAGGCTAGCTAATATAAGTAGCTTCTTCATATTAGTCTCCCAATCCTTCTGCTGTCTCTAGAATTCTTCCAACTAATTGTGTCTCAGACACAACACCGTAATGTAATGGCACGACTTTTCTATCCCGTGGCCTTGCCATAAACAGAGCTGGAACCACTTCAACCTTAAGAGTTTCAGCTAAATGAAATGTTTTTTTAGGGTATGGAAACTCTTCGGTCCCCTTACCGTCGAGTGAAACAACATAGATACTGAACCCATGTTTCTCCGCAAATTGTTTCAACACTGGAGAATAGCGCTTGCAATAGGGGCAATCAGATCTCATAAAATACACAAGTCCAAATTCCTGAGATAGATTGGCTAATTGATCTTTTGTCTCCAGTAGCTTTTGTTCATTTTTCGCTAATATTGCTTCCTTAAAGACTGGCTTTTTCAATGCGTAGTTTAGATCTGGATTCGTCCATTTTAGATTCATACCAGTATCTGCGAAACGCTGCGCTTGCGATTGTATTTCTTCATTGTACTTCATGAATGCAGTAATATTTTTTTCAGTAGGATATACAACGGCTTTATTCATCAAGTAATCTAAATATTCCTTTTGCTGTGCAATAATTTCTCTAGGATCAACCTCTTGTTTCGGATCAATCCTTGGTCGCTCAGGGACAGGTTCCTTTTTCTTTTCATCCTTCTCTACTTCGATAGGAACGGGTTCATACCACCAATAACCTTGCTCTTCCTTATCGAAGTATGTATTTGCTGAAAGCGAGAGAGACAAACAAAAAGCGAAGGTAGTCAAAATGAACTTCATGCTAGCTTCCTTCCATTGATTGAATCTGACTTTCAAGCCTACGCTTCAATGCGTCTACAGCAGGCATAGATGCCGAGTCTTTATTATTCATTACATCTTCATAGAATTCAGATAGGTCTATCGACTCAAAATCCAATGTTTCCAGTTCCTCTTCCGTTAGACCTCGACAATCAGGAGTCTTCTTACCTTCAACTATATGCCCAATCTGTTGATATGCTTGCTCCATGATGATTCGTCCCAGCTTGTTTGGATAAACGCAAAAGGATCTATATGACCATTTCTCAACCGTTTCACCTAAAACCTTCCTTCTCCATTCCCAGTAATGAGTTTGAAATGCCCGCCCATCTTCCCGAGCAATACCGAGCTGTTTTTCATCAGTACTACAGCTTGTAAATATACCAGTAGCCCACCCCGAATCTTTACAACAGTCCTTGGTATCGTACATATTATCCTTTTCACAACTATAGGCTTTACCTTTGAATATATTTAGATCTTCCGAGTAGGATTTACCTACTGCTTTAGCGGCCTCAAACGTTGCAGTAGCTTTTTTGAAGTCATCTGTAGCCTCTTCATATTGTTGATACTCAGCTCCACAATCCCCACCAGAACAAATAAGTGTGTCTCCACACATAGTTACTGTTTCTGCCGAATGGGTATTGAAACACCTAAACTGGTGCTCTCTGATCTTGCAGTAGCCCAAAGCTTGATCGAATTCAGTACAAGTAGAGCTATCTGTTACGCATCCTTGCTGCAATAGCAGGTCGCATTTCTCCTCTCTTGTGTAATTTGGATCGGAGTTTCTTGTATAAGTCTGATCCCATGCCCAGCAATAACGATAGTAGGGAAATACACCGATATATCTTGTCCCAGCACCTTCCACACATTGACTTGAAACCAATTCACCTTGGTGTGCGTACTCCCCACTTGGGCAAGTAGTCTGATAATCAGTGTCAAAACCACATGGCTCCAGAACACGAATCTCAATATCAAGTCGAACCTGACCAGTACCAGTTACTTGATTACGAACATAAATTCGATTCCATCCGTCTCTTACATGCGGCTTCATGGGTTGAATCTTATTCGTAGGAATTCCGAAAAAACCTCTCTCGCATTTATAAGATCCTGATATATCGTCGTTATAAACACTGTCCCCAATTGCACTAAAAATATTATTCCCATTAAACTTTACAAAAACCCAATCATCATACGCTCCACCTTTCAGCCTAATAGAGTGGATTTGCTCCTTATCTGCCACGTAAAAATTCACGTAATTGTAATACCACTCACACGATCCACTTGGATCTCTATTATTATTACCGCTATTACCGAATCGATAAACGTAAGTTGATAATTTGCGTTCTGAAAATCCTGAATCACCAGAAGTATTAAAGAAATTCAAATCAATAGGCATAGGCTTGCCAGCATCCTTGTTAGAACAAGTTACGATTGCATTTTTTCGGCATGTGTACTCAATAACATCATGATCTCCATATTCAAGACAGGTATCAGGTATTACATCTGTCACATCTTCTTGACCAACAGGCAACTCGACACAACCAGAATATGTATCCGTTAGAGAATGAGCCTTGTCTTCAACTTCCTCTACCCTCTTAAAAAGCGGATCGTTTTGCATATCAAAAACAATTGGAGGGCGCGTAGAGCTTGCATCATCTACGAAAGTACTAATCTCATTTGTCGAGCTTTCAGCATGAGCAGCATTCTCCATATTAGAGAGACTTGGATCATCATGATACTGCTTACCAGGGACATCTGTACCCTGATAATTAACTGCATTATCCACGCTTAAATTACTTTGATTTCCTTTTATGCTTTCAGCAAAAGCCTTACCGGAATCGGTATAGTCCTCAGCATGACAAAGTGAAAATGAAAGACATAAAACTAGTATTAAAGAAGCTTTATCCATTCATCCAATCCCTCAACAACATCACTATTCTCATTCCTTTCCGCTAACTCTAAAAAGTATTTAATCGGAACCAAACCGCTTGCTTCTATAGATCGTGGCTTATGACAAACATTTTTCTCTAGGCAAGGCATCACACTTTCTAGCGGTAATACATAATGCGGCACACTTTGAACAGAGAAACGATCAAACAAAGTTGGATCGATTAAGAATGGAAGCGGCTTATCTGCTCTCGTATTCATCTCTGATATTATTTTTAACGTAGTCTCCAAGTCTTTCTTGAAGCCATTAAGCACAACATGACCACCGATATCATGTGCGTCCTTCGCCAACGAGAAAATATCACTAACATCCATTGAAAAAGAAACGAAAATAAGGATATTTGTTTCTATTGCTCTCGCGTCTTTTGCCTCAGCTTGGGTATCAGAGTTAAAATGATCATCCATTAGCTCATTGTAATGATTAGTAATAAAACCATTACTCTCTATTGCTTGACCCAATGTTTCCTTATTAGCGTGGTTTTCATATTTACTGAAGAATTGATTCGCCCTTTGAATCTCTTCTCTATATATCTCTGTGTTTCTTTCATGCTTTAAGGCGTTTTGAGTCATCTCTTTAGATTTTGCAATTTCGCTATCAGTTGGTTCTTCGTAAGCTGTAGCGATGAAGGTTAAGCTGAATAACAAGAATATTACTAGAAAGCGCAACACATTCTTTTCCTCCATATTAAATAAGCATAATCCTCACCTCGGTATGGGAATTCCTTACCAACCCCCCAAATAGTCGAGGTTTGACCAAAGCCTGTTCCCCAAGCAGGATTTGGCACTGGGTAAACCATATTCTGCTTATATTGACGCTTTCTAATTATTGGTTGTGGAATAGGCATACACATCGCTGCATAAGTTGATGTATCCATTGCCAAACCAGCCCTATGTAATTTGTATGCGAAACGATGAACTTCTAGTGCAGAGCTATCCACGGCACTAAAATTACCGCTAATTTGACCCGTTAGTGGATAAACAGGCCCAGCACTGCCAGAACACCAAAAAAGCGGATCTAAGCCAAAGTTGGATACGGATGCCGAAACAGCATCAGCGGCGCAGGCTGCTATTGATATTGGATTAGCAAATAAAACAGCTTCTGGGTTTAGGAAAAATGTTAATTCGTCGTCTGACCAAGTTGGATCTAACTCACTCATCGCAGTTAGGTCCAATGTCTCTGTACTCATGCAAGCACCTTGCGTTATTGCAGAGCCGACCCATGAAAGCAAAGGGTATGTAAACCAGTGAACATGATAGAACGCCATGTTGTCATCAACATCTGTAGAACCTTTAGAGTTGCTACCTTGAGTTGCATTCAGACTGAACTCTCCAAGCTTTGTACCACCCAATGATGGAGAACACATTGGAGACCTCACAACCTCCGCCATTCTCGCTGGCTCCCAAAAAGAAATGCCGACTCCGAACCGAATAAATACAGGTGGTGGTGCTGGGCAAGTACAGACAGGCGGTGGCACCTCTCCAGTAGGAACCTCTCCATTAGTAACACCCGCAGGCCCTATAAAAATTGGAAACATGCACTTCCAGCAAATATCCGTTACTGGGTTTGGGAATTTTCCAGGGCATACAACCGAAAATGCACTAGAAGAAAACAAACCGACAATAGTAAAAACACTAATTAATAGGATATTCTTCAACATAAATCTTATTCCCTATCTGCCTTACAATTGCAGGAACATGCCGGATATCAAAACGATCTACTAACTTTCCATATTGATCAAAGAAAACCCTTAACTTGGTTGATTCAGCAAAATCTTTAACAGAGCCAAAAACGCCTATTGCTTTAGACTTAATTGGATTTGCGCAATTCTGTTCGATCCATGCGCGTTGCATTTTGTCATCCATATTGAAAAAGCAATATTGTTTGGTCATTCGTTTGAAATCCAATGGATTGATCTTCTGACCTGATTTCGCAATCAACACACCTTCTGCTGTGTAAATATCATTTTTAACGATGTAGGTCGCATCCCATTCCCTTCTCCTATACTCATCCGTAGTAGGTAATTTGATACCAGGAGGCCTTTCCAGAAACGACTTAACTGCTTCCTTCTTCTTTTCCTGTATTTCCTTCCAGCCACCATTTTCAACAAGATTTTTTGCGTTGTTCAAAATCTCGTCTAAAGGACTGCGTTCTATTACAGGGTATGACTTTCCAAGCGCACCAAGATTTAGCTCATCACCTAAAACGAAACTAGTAAATACGGCGAGCAGTACCGACAAAATCACTTTCATTGATTAATCCAATCGACTTATATCTACTATCGTAACTGTCTTTATGAGGAGTCCACATAAAGAAGTAACCATCTGGAATTGAAGTTGGCGATATAGGAAAAAGCTGTTTCCCAGACTTACTCAATTGCTTAACTATGCCAACCTCTTCTCCGTTTATTAGAACCTTATGATTCTGAACTGATACGCGATCACCGCTAATACCCTTTACAATTTTCATAAAGTTTAATTGCTCAGGGAAATAGGGGTTTTTGGGAGGGGAAAACAATGCAACATCCCCCTTGCTTGGCATCTCACCTATATCAACTAAATAGATATATCCAGGAAGGGAATCAGATATATTGAAAGCCAAACGCACCCCAAAAATATCTTCTGATATGTATTTGAACGCGTAAGAAAAAAAGACAATAACGAAGAAAGCAATTAAAGAGTATTTAAGTATCTTCTTTTTTTTACTTGCTCTCGATGTTTTCCAGAATTGAAGCATATACATCATCCGTAATATCCGTAGTTCCCCTAACCACCGCTGGGCTTACAATAATAATGGTGTCGCCTTCACCATATGCGTCTAAGGTCTTTTCAACTTGCAGTGAGAATGCTTCAGAGTAGGTATTAACCTCTTCATCAGTCATTTCATATTTTGTTTTCACTTGAGCTATATGGTTGTCCAATAGCTTGTCTAGCGATACCGACTTGATCTCGGGAACCATCAACTTAACTACAAGAAAAGATGAGGCAAGAGATACCAAAACACTAATACCAAGGGTAAAGACCAAATTTCGAATATTCATTCTCGATCCTTCTAATTTATTTAAGTATACCTTTTTCATAATAAAAGTATACTTTTTTATCTGCTATTATTCTTCCCTGCAAGCTCAGTTAGCGCAGTCATTAAGTCAACACCTTCTTTTCGCTTGTTCCTCAAGAACTGAACCTCTTCTGCCTTAGTCGAATAAAGCTTCTCTGTTACAGGGTCTACGATTAAGCGCCCTACTCCAAGGCCTGCTGGAGACATAAATGCTATCTCAGAGTACTTCCCTTGTTCCGTTTTCAATGAATTGAAAACTTCAAACTTCCCCTTACTCCCATCGATCTCGCCTCTTTCAATAGAGCTTCTTAGCTCGTCCGTCTTCTGACGCAGCAGCCAAGTATGGTCAGCATTTGCATAAGCAGCCTGAGCCACAGGCGAAGTATAATAGTCTGCTATACGCTGAGTGACGGTCATAAAAGCACCACCATATTTACGAGCAACACGATAGCCTTCTTCGATGAAATCACCTGCTCGGCCTTGCAGTAATCTCCATGCCTCATCAATAATGCAGAGTTTTTTCTGGGAACGATCGCTGTGATAAAAAACCTCATTGATGTTCATCATTAATATGAGCAACACAATTTCTTGTAAGCCAGGCTTTTTGGCAAGATCATCTAACTCCAAAACAACAAACCGATCCTGAAGGTCTATATTTGCATCTCCTTCAAAGTATTCGCCATAAACACCGTCTCTAGAATAGGGATACAACATTTTAGACAGCTCAATGGATTCATCGGAGTTCATCTCAAGAAGCTCTTCTATAACCCGAGTGACACTGCATTTGTTTCTAAATTTGGCGAAAGCTTTTGCGATTGCTTGCTCCAAAGCAGATTTCATGATTTGAGGGATATCCTCACTTGGAGAGGCCATATTAGAGATTAAGATCTTCAACAATGGCAAGTGATCCTTGAGCCCACCTTCATCAAGCGGAATATTAGTAAACGGGTTTAAACAGATAGTGCGTGTTTTATCACCGAAATCGAGATATTGGCCGCCAAGCAATGTAACTGTTTCTTCATAACTTCGACCAGAATCAAATACAATTACTTTACCCCCTTCCCCTAAAACCGAGAAAATCATCTCATGAGTAAAGAAGGATTTACCTGCACCAGAAGATGCAGAACAGGCTATATTGAAGTTCCCTGCCTTATTCTGATAAGGATCAATGGTCATTACCTGACCTCGTCTACCATGCATTAATAGCGAGTTATTTCCATCACCCTGCCACTCACCAAATAGAGGCGACACATTAATTGCATTCCACGTCAGCATTCGGCGGTAACGGCGTAAACGATTAGTATCATCTACAAACTCTCGCCCAAAAATCATGGGCAAAGCACTCAAAAAACCATGGACTGGAATGAACCGATCTTTCTGTAAATTCCATCCATAGCTTTCGTATAGATCTTGCAGGGCCTGTTCGCAGCTCTCTTCTTCTCCCTGTGGAGCAAACAAAACAACTTGATATAGAGTTTTGACTAATGAACTTCCGTTTTGGAACTTCTCTTCAATATAACGCCAATCAGATGCTCTTTTCTTCCACTGAGGTACAAATTTAGAAACTGCGCTGTCAGCCATTTGAGTGGCACGCATGGTTTTTTGTTTAATCTTTCCACCTTCATCAACCCTATCAGGAAAATTGATACTCATAGTTGTAATGAAGGGACAAGGAATTTGACGAACATTATCAAGGAACGAACCAATCAGTTCATCGGAATTACTACCTTTCCAATATTGAGGGTACTGCCGCACAGACCAAGGTAAAACACTGACTTTTTTATCTCGATAAATAATTGATGAGCCGTCACGACCAGGAAGAAAAGCTGTTTCGCTTGAGACTATTTGATCTTTGATTAATGAATTTTCATCATAATTGACAGGCTTATAACCATCATCTGTAGGATGTAGCAAAGCAGATACTAAGTTTATGAGATCCTGAGGGTGAACCAACTTCGAATGTACTTTCGCACCCTTGAGGCTGGCAATAATACTCTCTCTCTTACTACTTAAAGCATCGACTGTAGTTTGACTTATATTCCCGCCACGTGGTTTAGGAATAGTAAAACTGATAATCAAGCGAAAGTTTCTCACCACGTACGGCATTCCTGAAAATAAAGATTTCCATTTACCTTGAAGCAAGTATTTTCGCCTATTCTCACTCAGCGTTTGAAAAATCTCATATGCAGGATCATCAAAGTTGCGTGTTCTAGAACGCTCCCAACTTTTGTAAATACCATCCACATTACTGTCTGCAACAATGGTAAATTGAATAGTAGAATCTGCTTCATGCTTTCTCGAAATAACACCTTCAAGCGTCTTGAAGTCAGCCTCTGATAAACCAGTAGAAGGGGAAGCCTCTAAACAAAAGCCTACCGAATCCTCATTAAAGAAGATGCCTCTCGTTTCGTCATATGATTCCCATGGAAACAAGGAAGACAGATTATAGCGATTCATAAAAGCTTTCTGCTGTTGAATCGTTGGGATCTCATGGCCCGCTGCATAAGCATAACCAGGAGGATTAACTGTCAAAGCTTTGGTTAGAAATTGTTTAAATCTGTAATTAAGCCCTTCTAATAGTTCTATCATTTATTCCACCATAATCCATTTTGGTTCTTCGACTCTTAGATAAATATATCCCCCTGCTTGTAAATCCTTTTCAGAATCTTCCCATGGAAATAAAAGGCCGCGCAAAATCCTAGGCTCAGAAAGAATCGGATCACCTACTGAAACATAGTTAAGAGCGTTATAGGTATCACTGACAGTTATATTGTTTGGCGACACACTAGGCTTGTCTTCCTCACTGATCCAATTACCTTCTTCGTCATAGTTGGATGCACTGCGATAGTCACGCACACCATCTTTTGTGCGATCATAGACACCACTAATGCTCGCACAAGGCATATCGGGATAACCATTACAGCTATACTTATCCGAACACCCAACCGCAGCAATAAGAAAAAATACTATTAAGAATCTATTCATTTCCATCATCCTGAACTAATGCATTTTCTAGCTTCGCGCCTTTGATAATTACCAACTCCCCAATCCGATTCGGGGCCATTTCGATAATTGGATAAATTTCATTTGCTCGTTTGAAATAGAAATCGGCAATTTTTTCTAATGTAGTTGTTGCACCTTGTGCAGCACCACTCTCGGCAACCTTGTCTGGATCAATTGATGTTACGGTACCCAAAGCACTTGTTTGAATTTGCTGATACTGTGAATTGATACTGTTTGATAAACCTGAAGCAACGCCAGCAAAAAGAGACTTCGCTAAGACAGCACCTTGCTTACTGACTACCCTACCTCGAAAACCATTTTTACCGTCTTCACCAGCGATATACCCTTTAATTGGAACTTCGATAATGTCGCCATTCGCCAGAACACAACTTAAAACTTCTGTACGAATCATCACACGCTCAGCCGCCAAGTCGCCGGTAGCAGCACCAACTACATGACAGTTTCGAATATCGGAATCAAAGAAGTTGGGCAAAATGGCAGAGTCCAATACCTTTAAGATAACTGGTAATGGATTGCTTTCAGCCATACCGCCAGTTGGAGCATCAACACCTGATAGCACCAACACTTTCGCAAAAGCGCCTGCTGGCATATAGGTTTCAATGTTTTTCTTTACCTTATCTTTTTGGTTTGACGAGCCCATAGGTGAAAGATCAACGTATCCAATCTCAGTAGATTTTTTATTCTTAATACTCGGCTCAGCAACACCATCCGCAACACTCGCCTTCACAGACTCTACAGATAGTGGACTAGAAAGCTTTACTTTCGGTTGATCATTTTCAACAGGCGTAGACTGCTGAGTATTAGCAATGACACTTTCATCAGTATTATTAGAAGTATCAGGCCCCTTCTCCATCATTTCTTCTAGTCGCTGCAAGCGCTCTTTAAGAGAATCATTCTCCTCTTTCAAAACCTTAAATTCAGTCTCGGATTTAGCCATCCATTTTTCTTCAGGCTTAACAACTTCGCTTGGGTTGAATTTGTAGCGCTTCAATATTTCATTATCTTTTTTACGCTGCTCTTCAATCTCGGCAGATAAGGATTGTCGATCCTTTTTAATTTGATTGTCGCTGTAGTAAAGACCAAGCAAAACCATAAGAAAAAGACCAATACCGACTAGAGAAAAGTTCCTAATCTGTTTTTTTCGCGAATCCTCATTGGTATCTATAGAGTCATTGGATTCATTGAATTCTTGCTCTGACATTATTTCGCCTCCCTAACCACATAGAGAGTTGTTGTTTCATTGGGAACAATCTTTAGCTTGTCTAGGCCAGCAAAACGAACGTGCTCACCAAAGTTTCTAAATTCTGACTCATGAAACACATGATCCTTCTCATCGCTATTTCGAATGGCATAAACTTCGCCCTCAAAATCTCGACCTACATAGCTATCCACTTGAACAATTTCGATGTTCTTCCAAAGTTCGACTTCTGCCTTTTTTGAAGACCGGGAATAACCAGATAACCCCTCCCCTCTTGCCATAGCTTTCACTAAGCGCTTAATGCGTTTCACATCACTTGAAGCTTTTCGAGAAGATTGGGAGCTATCTCTTTTGGCCGTATAATCGAGTGACTTCAGTACAACAGTGTCACTAGGTATTGCATGCTGAACCGCAGTGACACTATAAACCGATCCATTTCCATCCTTTATAAAGAAAGACGATGTTGTTGGAGCACCAGGCTTCGGTCTAACAAAAATCTCACCTTTTGATCTATCGGCTTTATGAGTGAAGTTTTCATCCAACCCCCAAGCACCATCCAATCTCCCTGAGTCCATACGAATACGAGTAAGATCTTTGGAAGAAACTTTGATCTGAATAGAATCACCATCGGAAACAGAATAAGTCTGAATTGAAAACGCTGTTGATGAGATCAAAGCGACAAGCAAAAAAACAACGATATTATTCATAAGCAAGATATTCTCCCGACTGTGTTTCTATAACACGCTCAATAGTCTTAATAAAAAGCCGACCATGATCATGCTCAAAATCAATTCTAAACACCGCATCTAAATCGGGGTCTGTAGCCTTCCCAGCAACCAACCCCTGCAAAATTCCATGAACAAAAACTGTGGTTTCTCGGATCTTGATTGCTGAAGGATGAAAAGTTGATGAAAGCGAGCTATTTCGAATTCGCTGAGCTTCGCTATCAAAACGTCGCTCTAGTAAGCCGTGTGCGCTAGGCTCAACATATTTGAGAATCATTTTAAATCTAGATTCAACATTCGATGGGTGATAATCAGTGTAAAGATCCAAGAAAAACAGGCTCATTTGCTCTAGATACTCAGGATCAACCTCTTCATTGTGAACCCAAAACTCACTTTCGAAACCTATTGGAACAAGAGTCGTTTTTTCACTGGTGTCAGCAGTCACCACAAAGTAAGCAAGCAGTACATTAGAAACAATGAGCAATGAACTAAGACTTGCCCAGAAAAGTCGGGACACATTCATCTGCGCAATAACACTTTTGTATACGTCACGATTCATTTTTAATGCCCCACATACTCACGAATAAAACTTGGATATCGTTTAGATAGATCGACTGGAAGATACCAATACAAAAACGACCCAAACAAACTAACCCCGCCCTGTTCTTTTACCCGCGCATACGATTTCGACAACCATAGCGACACAAAAAAACCGATTATCGGCGAAGAGAAAAGTAGAAAAATTATCATTGAAGTGAGAAAGACCACTGCGGTATCCATTTCCCATACGAAAAATAATGGTGGATCTTCAAGCGTCCTCGGTATCCAATAATTTTCACTAACGGCCATATCAAACTCCTTTTTAAGAATGCATTGCGGCGTGGCCGCAATGCGCACCTATTTAGATAAGGGCAGAACCAAACAAACTGTTGATAATGGTGGGGCCAATAGATCCAATAATTGCTAGCAGCACGCCCATTAATGCAGGGATAGCCTTACCCATTCCCGCACCGATAGCCAAACCAATAATGCCAGCAGTAATTGCAATACCACGACCCAAGAAGCCTGTAGCTGCACCAAACACCCAATCATAGAAAGCTTGAAATTCTTGACCCGTTGTACTGGCACTAGCAGAAAGCGCCAGAAAACTAAGAGCAAAGAAAATCACAAAGCCAACGCTGCGTTTCATTTTTATCGTCCTTTTTTAGTTTCCTAAGTGTATTTCGGCACGTCTATTTACATGCCGATTTTGATCAGATTCATTATCAACGAGATAGCAACAAAGAGGCTTGCCAACTACCTCATTAATCTGAACCCCACCATTAGCTAAAAACCGCGCCACTGTGGAAGCACGATCTTTAGCTAAATTCTTGTTGTAAGCTTCAGCACCAACATTGTCAGTAAAACCAAAAACCGAAACTGAGCTCACACCCTGCTTTTGAAGATCCGCCATTTTTGCCAACAATTTCATTCGAGCCTTCCCAGTCAATTCGGAAGAATCAAAATCAAATTGAACAGCGCTTAAGAAAGTTTGCTTTGGAGACTCATCATCATTGGCAGCCAGTAAGGATTGGCCTTCTTGCATGGAAGTTCCCGCATGCGGGAACTCTTCAGAAACTACTTCTTTTTGACTCACTTTCTGACAGGCGTAAACGCCCTTGCTAGAGCAAAAAACATAAGGAGGGTATGATGAATTTGTGCGATCCGAGTGGAACTTGCTTTGACCAACTGATAAGAGATTTATCGGCTCTCGCTCTTGCAGGCTACTGCAACCGAGAATAAAACTCGTAGACGCGATTAACGTAATCCCTTTTAAGAGATTCCAATCCTCTTCCCGTCCCAACATTATAAACTCCTACTGAATCCCATCTTGCTCCATGCCTCTTGATGTTCTCCGACAAAATCCAAGATCCAACTTCGATATTTGTGCAAGCATGAAACAAATCCTTTTCGGCAATCCCAAACCTTTTTAAGTGAGGAAGCCACCAACTATTAATTTGCATAAGACCAATATCCCTTTCGCTTCCTCGATCATTAATAGCAGTCGGATTCATACTCGACTCAACATGAGCGATAGCACGCAATAAATTGGGATCAATCTCAAATCGCCTTCCTGCATCATCAAAGCAAGCATCAAAAGACTGCGCTTCGAGCGAAAAGAGACAAAAAAACAAACTTAAAAATAAGCTCTTATGCATGAGGGTATAATACCTTCACAAATAAAAAAGTAAACTTTTTTTTGAATAAAAACACACTTTTTTCAAAGCCAACCAACATTGGAAATGAACACCACCCAACAAAACATGAAGAGACAGTATTCGCCAACTGAATTGCGGCGCTCGTTTTACAATAAATGCGAACAAAAATCCAACAAATAGATACAAAAAGTTACACTTGGTGAAAAGAGGAGTAAGAAGAAAGAGAAGGGCAGACTCACCTGATTACAGATATTGGGTCAAAGACCCAATATGACCAACAACCAAAGAAACATGATCACCAAAATTCACCAACCTTAAAATCAAAGATCTTGTCGATATTTTTCACATTAGAAGGCTTAAAGAATCCAGATGTTCTCTTGAGCCTCCCACTCCTACCATCACGATCAAACAAAGGCCAGGCATCCTGCTCAAACACCTTACGATAGAAATCACATACCGCATGCGAGTTAAAGACATACCGAACCCCAACATAACAGCCATTACGAATATTCAACACATGATTATAAAGTGAGAAGAAAACACGAGATTCAGACTTTCGAGTACGCTCCAACTCCAAAGCCCACCAAAACCCCTTGGTAGATTTCATAAGCGCATCTGGTCGAGAATAAGAAGGAAGCTCATGCACCCCCGCAATATTATGATCCCAAACAACCTCATCAACATCATCGATCCAACGAAGAACCATAAACTGAACAGAAAGATCATGAGCGATTTTCGTAGACTTCGCGAAAGTCGATAGTCGAGTGTATGGGCGAACCTCCTCACCCAATAGGATACTCAAACGCTCCCCACCTTTCGATGTAAGCATGACAAAGCGAGTATTCGGAACCATGGAATTTTTAAAAGTCCGAATAAACCCATCATCCAAAAGAGAATTAAAAAAGCGGTTAGCATTAGCCACGGGCTGACCCAATCTGCCAGCCAGCACCTCAAACGTCGAAAATCGAAACTCAAGAAGCCAAGACAAAACAAGCTTTGTCTTTTCCTCTTTAATCGCCAGAGGATACTTTAGATCGGCATCCCGTTTATGAACAATCATCTCTACCCCCAAAAACCCAATAGCACCAGAATCCAAAAGCCAAAATCCAAAAGATTTTGGCGGTGAAAATCACGACTTTGATTTTCACTCTATTCGGCGTCCAGCCGGAATAGTCAAGCAAAATACGGCAGCGTCCAGCAACGTATTTTGTGCGAGCACCCCCAGTGCGAGGGCCGCTGCATATCCCTACGATATGCAGCCACTTTCCCACCCCAAGGTGGGAAAGTGGCGTTGCGGTTCCCACGCTCCGCGTGGGAATTTGGCATAGCCAAACCAAATCACCATAGGCCGCCCCAAGGCGGGCTAAATGAAGAAACAACTTCGTTGTTTCTGACTGTTGGTGATGCGCCACCGTCGAGCCTGCTTTAGCAGCTTGACCACCCGTTTTGAGGATCGCGTCCAGCGACCTCTACGAGGCAAGCCCACAAAGAAAGCTGCTTCAGCAGGCTCTTGGGCGCAGTCCCGCAAAGCGGGTGGTCAAGCTGTGCGAAGCACTGCGCAGACGGTGGCGCGGGTGAATTTTGAATAATATCAAGCGTCCAGCGAAGATATTATCAAAAGAGGGTGCAACCCTCATTAATACTGGCCCTAGACAGTATTAATGTTCAAGGCGTTCGCAATCTCGTTCAGAGATAAGAAACGCCCAAAACAACCACATAAAGCACAATTTTACCATCAATTTTACTATCATGTATACATTGATGGTGATATAATTGCCTACTGTAAAGTTCCCGCATGCGGGAACTCACCCAATTTCGAGTTAAGAACCGATTTTTTAAGCCCTGATATTTGAGAAATTCCCGCATGCGGGAACTCTCAAACATTCTTCTAAAATTGGCTTTAAAAAAAGTTTTAACTGTTATTTTTAGAAGAGAAACAACAAAGGAAAATAATTCCCGCATGCGGGAACTTAGCCTAAGAATTTGAAACGGGTTATGAAAGTTTTAGTCAAATTCCCGCATGCGGGAATTTGCTCGAATGGTGTTTTTTTTACGGCTTTGTTTGTGGTTAAGCCAAAACAAATTTGACGAAAATAAGGAGAAATTTATGAGCGATTTAGACCGGCGCTACATAGAATGGATACAATCTATTGCATCAGATATGGCTGAACTGACAAATCCATATTGGTTCTATGTGCTCACGATTTCTCTATTTTTAGCAGCTCTTTTTTCAATGTCTCCGTTGAATACAAAAGCCGACTCGAAGTTTTCAGAACACATTTTAGTGAAAGAACGTAAGCTAATAATTCTTACTTGGTTCCTATTATTTTGCTATCCGCTATTAAATATGTGGCTGTATGCAGCATCAAATAACGACTATTCCATAGAAGGAATAACTCCATTTTTGACCTTTTATTTAGAGCTGACAAAACAACAATGGCCCCTCCCAATAATGGGCTTGATATCGGGCTTGCTTATCAACTTTATGTACCAACGGTACATGGTATCTTTAATATCAAAGTTCAAAAGAGCATTGCGCTTCAAGCAATCTAACGATGAGCTATCTGATATAAGAAATGAGAAAAAGCGGTTCAAAGCAAAAGACTTTCTTCCTTCGAAACATTACGACAAAAATGGAATCGTCGTAGGTTTAGACGAGAACAATAAACCACTCTATATCGACAATGACACTTGGTATGAGACAAATATGCAAGTGGTTGGGCCTACTCGTTACGGTAAGGGTGTAATTCTCGGCGGTCTTATAGATCAAGCTATTAGGCGCAATGATACTGTCTTTTATATAGACCCCAAGGAAGATAAATTCCTTCCGTATATTATGTATAACGCTTGTAAAGAGATGGGCAGAAAATTTGTCTACGTTAGTCTGAAGGATGGCGAAATAGGTAGTTATTCTCCATTTACCGGCGGTAACGAATTCGACGCAAGAGACCGAATTATTACTGCATTTGATTTGGCGCTAACGGGTCATCCAGGAACAGATTTCTATAAAACTCAAGAACAGGAAGAAATAGATAAGTACTTTAGTGAAACCAAGACAATAAAAGGGCTAGCTTCAAAGATAAACCCAGATGCTGCTTCAAAGCTGAAAGCCCAGCTCGAATCATGGAAACGTCATGAATCATTGTGCCCAAAATCGGGTAAAGGTTTTTCGGTCGAACAAGCTCTTTTGGATAATGCTGTAGTTTATATACGGGGTTCTTTGACCAGTGATATTCTAAAGAAAGCCACTAAAACATTAATAATTGAAGTTATTCAGGAATCGATGCGTCTACAAAAAGAACGCCAAGCTCACCTAAGCTTTTTTATCGACGAAGTTCGATTCCTAGCTAGCAAACAATTAGCTGATGCGATGGCTACCGCAATAGGTTTCAGAGTAAACATGGTATTAGCCTATCAATCTATTCTAGATACGATGACTCCTGACGACCAAACATTAAATGGAAAGTCACTTACTCAAAGTATAAATGTGAACTCTCAAGTTAAAGCTATTTATGGGGGCGCAGACACTGAAACAGCAGAGTGGGGGGCTTCGCTCTCAGGTGAAAGACTCAAAACAATAACTCGCCTAGAAAAAACAGAAATAAAATCAGGCGGTGGTGAGTCATGGGAGCCCTCTAGAATGCTGGGTTCTCAAGCAGAACATTTGATACCTGCAAATGTCTTTTTATCAATGCCTCCGCGAGTTTGCGCCCTATATCGACCAATGCACCAGGCACAAATTTGTTTTACTAGTTTTGTTCCAGTGAAAGAGACAGATTCTCTCGACACATACATTGCTTCGAAACAACCAAAAAAGCAGTACGACCAAGTAAAAGACAAGTCACCACGCGACCTTAAGGACACGAACGCTCCAACTGAGAACAATCAAAAGGAAAAAGAAAAAGACTCTGAAACAAAAATGAACAACCTTGCTTCTGTATTGCCCGCTCCACAAAAAGCGGAGAAAGGGAAACGGAAGCAACGAAGATCAAAACAAAAAGAAAAGAAACAAGCTGATAGAAATATAATTGGACACGAAGATCTTGAAACTGGATTTGAAATCGATGAGCAACAAATCACTGACTTTATGTCCGAATCCTATGTTGATGAACTAGACAACTAGTTCAATGCGATCTTAACCAGTCCTTATAGATTTTAAGGGCTGGACCAAGATCATCACAAAACCAATCAGAACCTAACTTATCTTCAACTAAAGTTAAAATAGGACTATTCAAGATAACTACAATAATCTGATCTTTAGTTAAACGTCCTAACGAATACTTTTGTCCTTCCAAATCGACCTCCATATCAAGTACATTTTATTAATAATAAAAATACACTTTATTCTAACTAAAAGCCTTATATCACGCCACTTATAACATTCGTGAGAAAAAGTAACGATGTGACTTAAGCTCATCTTTATGAGACAAATCCACGAAGGTGAATACCTGTAAAAACTTCCATAAACAACCTCAAACATGAGAAGAAACCACGAAAATATAACTAGAAAGCCACGAATTAGTGAGATAAATCCACGATTACTATATACACTCATGCCAGCTCAATGATAATTTAGTGAGACAAATCCACGAAGGTCCTCTATCTCTGTAAACTTCGCTACTACATGCACCTATACTTCTTTAACCAACACCTCCTAAAACGTCTAAAAACACCCCCTGCGGCTGTTATCTGATTAACAGCATAAGAAACACTAATCAGGAGGTGGGTCTAGGCCCCAAGTAGCGGATGTATGTATCTTTCTTGCTATAACTGAAATCGCGGTTAGGTCTAGGGGGGTTCGTAATTCGAATAGCGCTCCAGCAAGCTTTCTAGTGCTTTCTGAGGCTTTCTTAGAAGGGAATGCAATGTATCTATCAAAAACAGCCTTGTAGGTCGTATAGAGCGCCTTACGGCCAAGCCCAACAATCTTTGCGACTCTGGATCTCGTAATTTCAGAGTTGCTGAATCCAGCCCTCTTGAGTGCCAGAATAACTCGCTTAACTGCTTTCTTATTACGCTCACGACTCATGGAATTAGTTCTGTGAGCTGCAAGTGATTGTTTTTTCTTGAGATCAAGCCCAGAATCATTTAGTCCCATGATTCCTCGATCTATGTTGTCGCCATTGTAATTGTTCCAAACCCAACCAGAGACGGACTTTGCAATCGCTTTGATCTCGCTGTCTTTCAAACATTCTTTCCCAAGTGCGTCCGAGGCTTTAATTGCAAAACGTCTAGCCTGTACATGACACCTGCGTGTCCATGTATCAAAGTCATGCTTTCTAGCTTCATCAACAGCTTCATAAGCCCAGTATCTCAGCCAGTTAAAAACAGTCGTGTTACGACCAATGGATACCTCTGTAGCAGCACCAGGAAGCTCATAAAACGCATTCGCTTTAGGCTCATCTAAGGCAACATCCAACTCACACAACGAGTACTCATCATTATGTATTTCTAACGTTCTGAAGTTTTTGCTAAAAGGATTTTTGGACACCGGCGATGTGAAATCAGGATCGGCTCCTAAGCGAGCCCCAAGTTTCTTCCGAACTGCTTTAAAATATTGCTGAGGTTTAATTCGGGCTTTTTTGCTGCGGCAAACTGGCGCAACAGCATAGTAAAGATGGCTTTTGGAATTATCGAGGTTGGTGACAATTAGATTTGGGGGAGGTAACCCTTCCCATTGCCAAATAAAAGGATCTGCTTCTTTCCCAGTTGTTGGATGATTATCTAAATCGAACACCATCCAAGCGAGCATTTCAGGCGGGTTGACTTGTATGTAGTCATAACGCAGCGCGCTATATGCAACGCGAATAAGCGCAGCCGTTTTGTTATCCGAACAAAACGGTTTATAAGGTAAAAATTCTTCGATCCTTGATAAAGCTGAATCGTTTTTATAATTCTGCAATAGCGCTTCCATACGCTAATGATTTCACGTTTTAGAAAAAAGAAAAATAGTAGGAAAAACAGGAAGTTAGCTAAAAGTAGCTTAGTGAGAAGAAGTCACTTAAACGTGAGATAAAAGCACACGTTTAAGCGATAAATTCACGATTTAACGAGATAAATTCACGATGGAAGTTCCGCTGAACGATTTAACGTTACAGACAAAGAATAAGGGATCTTTCTGCCTGTTCCTTGCAGCTCGTAATCAACTATAAAACCTTTCTTTTGCATCATCTCTAATTGAGATGGCTTGGTCTTTGTTCCAAACAGCGTGTTTTTAAAATCTGTTTTCCGTCCAGAATAAGAAATAGCAGTCGCTAAATCATCAAGCTTAATTGAGAATCTGTTTTTGTTAATACTGCATAGGAACCTATGAACCGCCTTCCCAGTATCAGAAAGTGCCGTTCTCAAATCGAAATCTAATACAACATACTGCTCAAAAAGCTTAACGACTTCAGGCCTAAATTGAACAAGAAACTTCCCTTTAACATTTCGCTGACCAACATAATCGAAAAACTTGGTATCTCCTTCAACATCTGTAGTGCTTGAGTAGATTTGAAGTGTTGTTTTAGATAAACGAGAAACACTAGCCCGAGTAGCTTCCAATTCTGGCTCCGAAACTCCTCGTCTTAGAAATCGATTAAGCTCCAACGCTGACGTCTCACCAACATGGACAACAACACTACCATCACCTGTTAGCTGAGCAGGCATTTTGGTTGGGTGTCCATCAAGCTTTTTATCACGCGCTATGTGCATTAGTCCGATAAGAGTATCCTCATCGAATATATTCAATCCAGGGCCAAAACGACTGACAGATCCGAAGGGTGTTTTGTATGTAAATTCAGAATTGTCGTCCCAATCCTTTGTATCGTATTTTTTACGATGCATTGTAGGAAGAAAAATCGGGAGTGATGCGAAGAGGGTAGGGTACTCAGGATCTTTGCTGATGTCCCTAAGTAAGAGTTCTTCTAGTGGCATTTCTAATTGTGTTTTTTCTATCTTTTTCGCCATCTTTATTGTCCTCTAGAGCAACAACGCAAGAATCTACAATCTTGCCTGTTCCATATGCTCTAATTGATTCAGGATGCAGCACAAGCTCCCCATCCTTTAACATAATCAATATGTGTCGCAGCCTTTCTAAATTATCCATATACCACCAACAAAAAAGGCCGCATACACGGCCTAGGAGTGAGCTTTCATAACGGAAGCTACTTGGGTAGGGCGGTCATTATTCAATCGAACTAAAGAAGACTGACGATAATAACGTACTTCAGACTTCTCAACGAGCAGAATTACATCCTTTTTGCCGATGGCAAATTTTTGGCTGCCAATCGAGAAACGAAAAAAACCATCATCAGACTCAAAAAGTCTAGATAGTGACTGACTCCCACCTTGAGACAAAACAACGAGTTCTTTTTTATACCCATAGTCTTCAACAACTAGTTTCAGACCAAAGTTTTTAAAAGACTGAGCGTCGAATACGAATTCCATAAATTCCTCCAACCCCTGAAAGACCGAGGTGCGTCCACGCTTATGCGTACTTAAAAGACTATCATAATAATGCACTTTTACAATAAAAAAGATATACTTTTTTAGCAACCATGAAAAGGACTCCTGATATGAAACTGTACATTGCAGAAAAACCAGCCTTAGCCAACGCAATTGCCAAAGCAATTGGTATTCAAAGCAAGTGCGATGGCTACTACAAGTGCAACAATAATACGGTTGTCGCATATACCGCAGGTCACGCTCTAGAGCTAGCACCGCCAGACTTTTATGACGAAGGACTTAAGCAATGGTGCATTGCAGATCTCCCGATCGTTCCTCAACGATTCAAGCGCGTGGTTAGTAGAGACAAAAAGAAACTGTACTCCACGATAAAGAAACTAGCGGATAAAGCGACTCTGATTGTTAATGCCGGCGATCCAGATCCTGAGGGGTCCTATATAGTAGACTCATTAATTGAAAACATAGGCTACAAAGGTCCAATTGGAAGGGTGTTAATCAATGACCTAAACGTAGAAGCAGCTAAAAGAGGGCTTGCGAAAGAAAGTGCAACCAACACTACTATCAACGAGAGCGTCTCAGCAAAAGTCAGATCAGAATCAGACTGGGTATACGGGCTCAACATGACCCGTCTATATACATGTAAAAACGAAATAGCAGGGGGAGAAAAGCGAGTATTATCAATAGGAAGAGTACAAACATCTCTGCTCTCTATAATAGTGAACCGAGAAAATGAGATCAAAAACTTTAATCCTCACGATTTTTATGAGCTAGTAGCTGAAGCACAAGGTATAGCTTTTAAATGTGACACATCGGAAATGAAAGTCTCATTTAAAGACCCGCAAGGCAGGGTGATAAATAAAATAGAGTTTCAGAAATTCATAGAGACCAAACCGAAAAACGGTACTATTGTAAAAAAAGAAGAAAAAGAAAGAAGAACAGCGCCTCCGTTACCATATGACCTATCTAACCTTCAAAAGGAATGTTACGAACGTCTAAAGCTCACATCATCAGAAACGCTTGAGATAGCGCAATCTCTATACATAAAACATAACCTGATTACTTACCCGCGAACAGATTGTCGATATGTTGACGAAGATTGCTACAAAACATCAAATGTACGAATTAGTAATCTAGAGCAATTTCTTAATATAACGATCACAGACAAAATCGTAGATAATTACAAATCTCCAGCATTTAATGAGCAAGAAACCACAGCTCATATAGCTATTATTCCGACAGAAAAGAGTCCATCTGATAGTAAACTGAATGATAAAGAAAAAGCCGTTTACAAGATTGTTGGAGAACGCTTCTTGGCTCAATTCTTAGGCCCAAGTGTTGCCGCAGAGACAATGCTAACAATGAAAATAGACGGTCTTTGCTATCCATTTATAGCCAAAGGAACCGTTAAAAAGGAAATAGGGCATGAGTGGTTAACGGGTATTAAGAAAGACAAATTATTACCTGATTTAGAAGAGGGTCACCATATTCCTTTGGAGGGAGTACATATAAAAACAAAGAAAACCTCCCCTCCAAGCTACTTCGATGAAAAGAGCATAATCGATGCAATGGAAAATGCTGCTAAGTTTATCGACGACACAGAGATAAAGAAGCTTTTGAAGGAGGCTCAGGGACTTGGAACACCGGCCACTCAATCCAAGATGGTAGATACTCTGGAAAAAAGAAAATACATTAATCGCGGTAAACAAATTAGGCCAACCGAGGCTGGAATGACGCTATTCAATAGTTTAGCCCCAGAAATGCAGAGAATCGATATGACCGCAATATGGGAAGGGATGCTAAAGCAGGTGAGAAAAGGACAGCTAAGTGGATCTGCCGTATTAAATAGCGTAGTCACTCATACCAGGAACTTGATAGACAGGTCGCATGAGTTTCAAATCAAAATAGGTGACCGAGGCCCAATCCATAACTGCCCAAAATGCGATTCGGAACTCAAACGGATAAAAGGGCAAGATGGATATTTTTGGGGATGCTCAGGGTTCAAATCAGGCTGTAAATACACGGCTCAAGATAAAGAAGGAAAGCCTAGCGAGAAGAAGATAGAGCTATCTACCTGTAAGTTATGTGATCAGACGATTGAACGAAAATACAGTAAAACGAAAGATTTTCACTTCTGGATGCACCAAGAAGAAAACCATGAATGTACGAAATTCATAAAGGACGAAAAAGGAAACCCCGTCTTTTAAGGTTGAACAACCACACCCGCCGAAGACAAAACCGAGGCGGGTGAAGAAGACTGTTAGAACATCAAAAATAACGATAGTAGGTTTGCTAGCAACATAGAAATAATTAGCATTTTCTCTCGGAAGGTTTGAGCTATAAAGCCGCTAACTATGACTATCCCACAAAACCCAATTAATGCAATCGTGGTTTGGGGGTCATTATCGATGGATAGACCATTAGATAATGACTCCCAACCTAGCAACCCCACTAGAATCAATACCAAGATCGCATACGTCAACCCCAAAATATGGCGAGACTCCATGCCATAACGAAAGTTTACTCCGTACCTCACTTATCGAGCCCCTCTATCTGGCAAACATATTCGCTAGAAGGAAGGGTTACTATGTCTAGCTTCTTTCCCTCCATTGCTATAACAATACGACTGTCATTCTGACCATACGAAAGCTTCTCAAAAGAGTTGAACGACAGCTTTTTTTGGTCATTAAAGCAAGTGACTGTGCATGTTTCACATTTACTTTCTGACCAGTACTGCATATTCATCTTACTAAGAAATCTACTGGTCGTATCAGCGCTTGCGATAGTCGGGATCATCAAGAGGGGCAAAAATAGAATTTTCTTCATTGTATTTCCTTATATTTCGAGAAGTAGAGGTAACACAAGATATGTGCTCTGAATGAATTATTGTAATGATTCAAGAAAACAAATCACCCCAAAAATAGCGAAGCAACACCCAACCCCCCCCCAAAAATAGCCAAACCTCCCCAAAAATAGAGAAGCAACACCCAAACCCCCCCCAAAAAATAGCCAAACCTCCCCAAAAATAGAGAAGCAACACCCAAACCCCCCCCAAAAATAGCAGGGGTTGATAGAAAGAAAGTGGGGAAGTGCTAAAAAAGGGGGGTTTTACATCAATCTCGGCTAAAAAAAGGGGGAGAGTGCTAGAAAAGGGAGTGTTTTACATCAGATTCTGCTAA
>NZ_CP051183.1:3305000-3505998 GCF_012295615.1 Bermanella marisrubri | reverse complement strand
CCAAGCGGCTTTTTTAATGGATTGATTAACTAAACACCGTATTGATCACGGTAAGCTTGAATCGCTGGCAAGTGCTGTTGGAATTCTTCTTTTTGACTCACGTATTCAATGATTTGCTCGAGCTTTACAATGCTAATCACGGGAATATCGTAGTCTTTTGCCACTTCTTGCGTAGCGCTGAGTTCGCCTTTGCCGCGCTCTTGGCGATCAATAGCGATGATCACGCCCGCCGGTTTCGCATTTGGTTGGGCGTTCATGAGATCGATACTTTCACGGATCGCCGTGCCGGCAGTCATGACATCGTCAATGATAAGGATGTTACCCTCTAATGGCGCACCTACTAAGCTGCCGCCTTCACCATGGTATTTCTTTTCTTTGCGGTTAAAGGTGTAAGGCGTGTCGCGGTTGAATTCTTGAGAGAGGGCCATGGCGGTGGTGGCGGCTAAAGGAATACCTTTATAGGCTGGGCCAAATAAAACATCCATTTCAAGACCCGCGTCGACGATGGCATTGGCATAGCTTTTTGCCAATTGCGCCATGGCTTTACCACTATTGAATAGGCCGGCATTGAAGAAATACGGGCTTTTGCGTCCGCTTTTCAATTCAAATTCGCCGAATTTCAGTACACCCTGTTCAATGGCGAATTCGATAAAGGCCTTTTGGTAATCTTGCATGGTCAACACCCTTTAGATAAAACTTGCCAATTTTTAGCATTGGGACACAATTGGCGCGGATAAACTCGGGTATTTTACCTGCTCATACTATAATTCTCATCACCTACGCTAATAAAGCTAATAAAATCACGCGGGTTTGGCAGAATCCTGAGATCACCAGTTGAAAATCTTTGTTTTAGAGCTGTCCCTCGACAAAAAACTGAGTATCATTGCCGCCTCGCAACATAGGGACCCTGTATGAAGGTTATAAATGTACATGTAGACGGACTTGAAGCCGCCGTTAAAGACGGCTTTTACGACTGGATTGCCCAGCACGACGCCGATATTGTATGCGTACAGAACCTCAAGGCGAAAGAATACCAACTCAGTGATGATGTGCTGTATCCAGAAGGCTACAACGCTTACTTCATAGATGCCGAGCCAGATAACTATGCTGGTGTGGCGGTCATCACTAAAGCCATGCCTAAAGCCATTATGATCGGTATGGCATTTGAAGCCTGTGATCGCTATGGCCGCTATATTCAAGCAGATTTTGATGAAGTGTCCGTAGGTTCGGTGATGTTCCCTATCGAAGACGAACACAATAGCCTTGAAGACAAGTTTGCGTTCCAGCAACAATTTATCGAGCACCTACAAAAAACCAAACGTAAACGCCGTGAATTTATTTTTGCAGGCTTCTTTGGTGTTGCTCATAAGAGCATTGATCTAAGTGATTGGAAGGCCCATCAAGGAGAATCCGGTTTCTTGCCCGAAGAGCAAGCATTTATGGATCAGGTGACTGGGCCGTTGGAATTCGTTGATGCGTTCCGTGAAGCCAACTTTGGTGAAAACCAATTTACTTGGTATGCAGATGAAGAAAGCGCACGCCGTAATCAGAATGGTTGGCGTTTGGACTACCAAATTTGTACGCCCAATCTACGTCAATATGTGGTGGATGCCAAGATTGACCGAGAGCGTTTATGGGGTGGTCAACACGCGGCTACCATCATCGAATACGAATTCGATTAATCCCATCAATTACTCATCACGTCTTTTATTAACGCTGGCTTTCTTGCCAGCGTGTTTGTATCCCATCTAAAACCAGTTTAAATCCCCATTCAAATTCGTTAATTCCCGAGTGGCGTTGCTCCATGACTTCAACGGTCATTTGATGCAAATACGGCAAGCGTTCCTTGGGAATCATATGCACATAGTCCTTTGCGCTTTGCGCATACTCTTCTGGTGCAAAGGGAAAGTTAATGGCTTGCTGTGTATAGCCGTAAATAAAACTGTCCATGGTATTCCACGCATGATCGGCGGTGGCATAGTCGAAACCAGCGTCCACTAGCGCCCCTATTGTATTGTTCACATAAAGTAGGCGTTCATCGCCTGTATTGATACGGCTGACTAAGGGGTGGGCAGCCCATGGATGATTCATAAGCACATCATGGGCTAACTGACCGCGCTGCATCATAGAGTCATACCAGTTGCCTTGATCTTGCCAATGCATCTTAGCCACAACCGCCTCCACCAAGGCATCCACTAAAGCTTCTTTGTTTTGAATATGGTTATACAGCGACATGGCTTTTACGTTCAAAGCATCAGCCAGCTTGCGCATGGATAGCTGATCTAAGCCGTGCTGGTCGGCAAGCTTCAACGCCTTATCCACAATCTTTTGTTTTGTTAATCCTGCCATGACTGGTTCTTTGGTTGAAAAATATACAAAAACTACTTGACGCACTTACAGTGTAAGTTTAACTTACACTGTAAGTCAATCTTCAAAATATTGTTGAATCAGTAGTGTATCTGCACGAGGAGGGGTTTATGAAAGCCGTGATGTGCCCAAAATACGGGGATGCAAGCGTGTTATGTATTGCTGACGTACCTTTGCCTGAAGTTGGTCCACAGCAAATCCGAGTTAAAGTGGTGGCCAGTAGTGTTACCAAAGCCGATACCATGATGCGTCAAGGCACACCTTGGTATGCACGCTTGGCTCTTGGCCTTCGTCGCCCTAAGCATGGGATTACTGGCACGGGCTTTTCAGGTGTAGTGGAAGCTTTGGGCGCGGACGTTAGCAATGTGAACATTGGTGATGTGAAAGTCGGCGATGAAGTATTCGGCGAATCTGGCTTAACCTTTTCCACCAATGCTGAGTACGTCATTGTCGAGCAAGATGCCGTCATTCTGAAAAAGCCAAGCTTCTTATCCCATGAAGAAGCGTGCGTGATGTGTGACGGCCCTCTGACCAGTTTTAATTTCTTGCACAACATTGCAAAGCTAAAACCCAGCCAGCGAATTTTAATTAACGGTGCTTCTGGCAGCTTAGGCAGTGCTGCCGTGCAACTGGCTAAAGCCCATGGCGCTTATGTGATTGCCGTGTGCAGTCAAAGCAATCACGCATGGATGTATGAGTTAGGTGCGGATGAATGCGTGGATTATCGGCAACAAGATCTTGCTTTACTTAATCAGCAAGTGGATGTGATTTACGATACGGTGGGTAACTTAAAGTTTAAGCAAATGCAATCGGTGTTGGCTGACAAAGGGTTATTCATGAGCCCGGTGCTTTCCATGAACTTGCTCTGGCATATGATGCGAACACGATCGTCACAGTCAAAAAGAGCGGCGTTTAGTGCAACTGGAATGATCAGTCCAAGTCAGTTGAAGAAGGACTTAAAAACACTTCTTTCAATCTATGAAGAAAAGACTTTGCAAAACTATATTGATTGTCGCTTTGACTTAAAAGATGCAAGCAAAGCTCATGACTACGTTGATAGCAATCGTAAGAAAGGAAGTGTGGTTCTGCTCAATTAAAAAAGCCCATGTTTGGATCGCAAACATGGGCAAAGCACTTAACGGGAAACTATTAAGCTAAAAGTATTGGAATACTTCTCGCCTTTTGGGCACCACCTAATAATTTCACAACGAATAAATCGTGGGCATTAACACAATTTATCCAATGACTTCTGGTACACAACAAACCAGAAGCGTGAACTCCTTATTCAACCCAACGCGACTACACTCTGCTGATAGGTTGTGTAAAAAGTCCAACACAATAGATCAATATGCGGGAGGTAACTTCAACTCTGGACCTTGCAACCAATAGTTAAAATAACGCTTATTGACCCATCGCGCTTTGCAGCAAAGCATCAACCTGCTCTGCTGGCAAAAGCTGTTTCTCAATCACTAATTTTTTAATGGACTTACCTTCTGCGACGGCTTCTTGAGCAAGTGCCGATGTGACTTCATAACCTAGAATCGGGTTTAATGCGGTTACGATACCTACTGATTTATCCAAATATTCTTCGCATTTCTCACGGTTAGCCGTGATACCTTGAATGCACTTTTCACGTAAAATGCGAGAACCACGGGTAAGCATGCCTAAAGATAAAAAGAGGCAGTTGGCAATAACTGGTTCAAATGCGTTTAGCTGCATTTGTCCGCCTTCAGATGCCATGGAAACAGTAACGTCTTTACCGATAACGTCATAAGCAATTTGATTCATGACTTCAGGAATAACGGGATTCACTTTGCCAGGCATGATGGATGAACCTGGCTGCATTTTAGGTAAGTTGATTTCACCTAAGCCGCATAATGGTCCTGAACTTAACAAACGCAAATCATTGCAAATTTTACTGATCTTGGTGGCATAGCGTTTTAAGGTACCGCTTAATTGAACAAAGTCGCCAGTATCCCAGGTGGCTTCAATTAGGTTTTCCGCTGATCGCACTTGTACACCACTTACTTCACGTAAATGCTCTATCACTTTTGTGCTATAACCTTTAGGCGTATTGATGCCAGTACCGATAGCCGTGGCGCCTAAGTTGGTGTCGAGTAAAAGATGCGCTGTATGTTTTATTTGAACAATGTCTTCTGCAATAGCCGTAGCAAAAGCACCAAATTCCATGCCCAACGTCATAGGCACCGCATCTTGCAACTGGGTGCGACCGATTTTATAAACGTCTTTAAACGCTTCTGCTTTTACACCAAATGCATCAACTAATTCTTCTAGTGCTGAGATTAAATCTTGGGACTTATTATAAAGAGCCAAGCGAAGTGCAGATGGATAAACGTCATTAGTCGATTGAGAGGCATTAACATCATTGTTTGGGTGTAGATGCTGATAGTGACCCTTGCTATAACCCATGATTTCAAGCGCACGGTTGGCGATGACTTCATTGGCGTTCATATTGGCAGAAGTACCTGCACCACCTTGAATGACATCAACAACGAACTCTTGATGGTGCTTACCCGCAATAATTTCATCGCATGCAGCGACGATGGCATCGGTTTTTTCTTTAGGAAGCACCCCAAGATCGCAGTTGGTTAAGGCGCAAGCTTTTTTCACCATGGCCAAAGCAATCACCATTTCCGGATCAATACTGAGTGGAATATCTGTGATCGAAAAATTTTCTACGGCTCTTTGAGTTTGAATACCGTAATAATGATGACTGCCAATCTGTTTTGTACCTAATGAATCGCTTTCAGTGCGTACGTCCATCTCTTTTACTCTCAGGTGCGTTGACTAGACTTTTGGCCTAGTCAACTGTATGTTCACGCTTATAACGATCCCATACTGTTAATGTTATTATTTTTAAGAGCGCTGAAAATCGTAAAATGGTGCAATGCCCATCACTTCCGTCAATGCATTTAATGCTTGCTGACATTCAGTAATGAAGGCGGGATCAAATAGATCTTCAGGGTTTAATTCTTCGCGGTAGTGTTTTTCAACAACGGATTTTAGAGCGTCGATTTTGGCATCATCCAATAGGAAAGCCGGATTCACTTTCGCAATCTCTTCTTCGCTTAGGGCGACACGTAAACGCAAGCAAGCAGGACCACCACCGTTGCTCATGCTCTGGCGAACATCAACAAACTCAACATGGCGGATCGGTTGAGATGTATCTTGAGCCAACTCTTCGAGATAGCGACGCACGTTGTCATTATCGCGACATTCTGTTGGAGCCACTATGCGCAATTCGTTCATGCTACCATCTGGGCTTGCCAATAATTGGCTATTGAAAAGATAGCTAGTAATGGCATCGTCTAGGCTGACTTTCTCGCGCGGTACTTCAATGGCGGTAAAGCCTTCAACCAGTTTGTCGAGTTTGGCAAACGCAGCTTCTTGAGATGGTACTTCGTATGCGTCTTGGTGATAGAACAATACAGGGCCATTACCTACAGCCACAACATCGTTGTGGAAAGCACCGGCATTAATCGCTACGGCACTTTGCTGAAGATAAACGGCACGTTCACCCGGTAGCGTATGCTGGCGCGCAATGCTGGCGCTGGCATCCAATGTTTGGCGTGCAGGGAAACGCAGTTCATTTAAGTCGGTATTGTCATCACGACCATAAACAAATAAGCCCACACCTTGAGACTCATAGTCTTTGCAAAGACGTGTATGGTTGGCAGCACCTTCGTCTGCAAAACGCGTGATAGACGGTAGTGCAGCGTGAACAGTGAATGCATCCTTGTCGTTAAAGATAGCTTCTAAGCAACGTTGAGTTTGCTTATGTTCAATGGCGCGGTGACTGGTCGTTAGCAAGTTCGCGGGCGTAAAATGCACTTTGCCATCGGCACTATCATTGGATGGTGTGACCGTGGCGGCGTTGGCTGCCCACATGCTTGAAGCACTATAAACCATGGATAGTAAATGCGGTGCTTGCTCTGACACAGCCTTTAATATTTGTGCATCATCGCCTTCAAAACCAATCTCACGAAGCACAGACAAGTCAGGTCGTTCTTGCGGCAGCATGAAGCCCTGTTTGTATCCCAATTTTAAAAGCGTACGCATCTTCTCTAAGCCTTGAAGCGCAGCTTGCTTAGGACTAGACGTATTTTTAGCATTGCGGCTGGATGCTAAATTCCCGAAGGCGAGCCCTGAGTAATTATGATTGGGCCCAATTAAGCCGTCGAAATTGACTTCAAAACTCATTTACGTACTCCTCGGGGTAAATCTGTTGGTAATTCTTCGGTGGCAGTACCGCGCATCAACGATTGTGGCCATGCGCAATAGTCTGCTGCATAAAGTGCACTTGCACGGTGGTTACCACTCAACCCAACACCACCAAACGGTAATTCACTAGAAGCCCCTGCAGTGGGTTGGTTTATACTGACCACACCTGCACGAATGGTGTTCAAGAATTGGTTTTGTTGCGTTGCATCATCGCTGATTAATCCGGCACTTAAACCATACTGAGTATCGTTGGCTAACTTCATTGCCATTGAAAAATCGTTTACGCGATAAACTTGCAATAACGGACCAAACCATTCCTCGTCTGGAACATCTTTAGCGTCAGTCATATCGAGAATGGCTGGTGTGAGTAGATTGCTCGTTTCATCTAGCGCGGTCATCTCCAGTAGAGCTTTACCGCCTTTCGCAATCAGATCTTGCTGTGCTTTTAACAGGGCTTGTTTCGTATTTGCGTTGATAACAGGACCCATGAATGGTTCTGGATCGGCATCAGGGTGATCGGCAATCAGTTGAGCAGCTTTTTCTTTAAGCGCAATTAAAAGCTTATCGGTATTAGAACCTTCAATAACAATTAAGCGACGGGCACAGGTACAGCGTTGACCGGCACTTAAGAAAGCACTTTGTAGAATGACGTTTACCGTGTTGTTCACATTGATATTGTCATTAACAATGAGTGGGTTATTGCCACCCATTTCAAGTGCAAGTAATACTTCCGGTTTGCCCGCAAATTGTTTGTGTAAAATTTTTCCTGTGGTGCTAGAGCCAGTAAACAAAAGACCATCGATTTCTGCTTGACCTAGTGCAACACCGACTTCTTTTGCGCCTTGTACTAAATTGATAACGCCTTTTGGCAGTCCAGCTTCTTGCCAAATTTTGATGGATTCTTCTGCGGTTTTAGGTGTTTCTTCACTTGGCTTAAATACGATGGTATTGCCAGCCAATAATGCTGGAACAATATGACCGTTAGGTAAATGACCTGGGAAGTTATAAGGACCATAGACTGCCATTACACCATGGGGGCGGTGTGTGAGATGTAAATTTTTATTGTCGCCAGTGTAGGCATTACCAGTGGATGCGCGTGTATCTTGAGCGGTGATACTAATGGCGACTTTGTTTGCCATAGCGGTCACTTCGGTAAGGGCTTCCCATGTGGGTTTACCGGTTTCGTCACTGATGGTTCGCGCTAATTCAGTTTGGTTTTCTTTTAATAGCGTTGCAAAACGTTGCGTAATTTCAACACGTTTCTCGCGACCTAATAAAGCCCACTCAGTTTGTGCTTGTTTGGCTGCAGCAACCGCCTGCTTAACTTGCTCAATACTGGCACCTTGCTTTTTCCAAACAACGTCGTTGCTTATAGGATTCAGTGAAGTAAATTCAATGCCCTCACCGGTTTGCCATTGGCCATTTATATAAATACTGTTCATGCCACTCATAAGAATGTCTCCTCCCCGTTATTCACAACACATTAGTGAAAACGGGATTTCGAAAATTTAGGTACGTAACGCAATAGAGCGCCTGCGTTTACGTCGAGTGCTTTCAAATGTTCTGCTGCAAGCTTCACTTGCCCAGCGCCTGTGCGTATCATTGGTTGATGAATTACACGGAAGTGTTTGAGCGAACTGGTTGCGATCATAGTTGGACTAGTTAGCATGTGCTCGTCACTAACTGCGGCTAAACCCTGGTCCATCTTTCTAATGGTTTGTAACTGGTCAATGCGCCCACGTAGTATTGGACCAGCATCAAAAATATCGACGACTTTGTCGTAAGTGAAACCCTCCTCTTCGAGTAATTCCATAGCACGACGCCCCGCATCCATGGGTTGACCAATCACGTCTTGCGCTTCTTGCGGGAGTAACTTGGTATAGATGGGATGCTTAGGCATTAATTCGGTTATGAATTGGTTATTGCTTACGCCGCATAACGTATCGGCTTCGTCAAAGTCCATTTCGAAAAAGTGTCGGCCCAAGGCGTCCCAAAAAGGACTACGTCCGGTTTCATCTGACCAACCGCGTAATTCAGCGATCACATAGGGCGCAAAACGCTCAGGGAATTGACCCATGAGTAAGTAACGAGATTTCGCTAACCAATGGCCGTTGCCACGGTATTCGGGATCGAGGAACAAGGTGCCAACTTCGGAGCAATCTGTGTAATCGTTACTTAGCTGTAACATTTCGCTGCGCACTTGGCGATTTAAAGTATGGCTGTAGTGATTTTGACTAATTAAGCGATAGGCATAAAACGCTTGGCGGGTTCCTGTGCGAGCATAAACACCTGAAGTTCCGACCACTTTCTTTCGGTCGAGGTCTTCCATCACTAACCAAAAAAAATCATCGTCATCTGGCTCGCTACGTTTGAAGCTATCAATGGATTTTTGAATTTTTTCTGAGAGCGTATCCGGATCTTCTGGTAAAGAGGTCATGCCTTTACCAGCCTTCACTGCAAGCTCTAATAAGTCTTGCAGGTCGTCTGCTTGTACGGGGCGAATGATTAACATATCTGCGTCCCTTATCGTTATAAATTTTCGTACTCGGCGAAGGCAAACGGTATCAGACGTTTTGCGCAGAGACTTTGCAACAGTATGCGCATTGACGTTAATGCGAACGGTCGAGTACGAAAAATCGGTTTAATTCAACAGTACCGGTGCCATCAGTTGAAGCAGGCATACTACTTACTTCTAAATCGGTGCTGTACTTACAAGTCTGGCTCATTTTCCAGATTTTTAACCGCAGTAGATTTTGAACTTATCTTAATTTAAAGGATTTTATGCTGGCCAAGCATGTACACCCTAATATTAGTAAATATTGGGCCTAAGGGTTATTGAGTGCCATACTAAATCCTAGACGATTACGATCTTAAGGATTTAATTCTTGTGATAATTCATACAATGAATAGATCGAAAAAGCTCGAAATACCCTGCGGATTATTCCAAGTAATCTGATTACAAAGCGATGTTAGGTGTATTTGGAGAGACAATTCACTAATTGGGACGACAACTATGAACGATACCCCAAAAAGTTTGGCGCAAGAAGATAGCCAATACGTATTACATCCTGCGTCATCCATTACTGCGTTATTGGATCAGGGCCCACAGATGATTGTCAGCGCCAAAGGTAGCACCATCACTGATGCGGACGGTAATGAATTATTAGACGCCGTTGGTGGGCTTTGGTGTGTTAATGCTGGCTATGGGCGTCCGGAACTGGCACAAGTCGTCAAAGAAGCCACTGAGCAACTTGCTTACTATCATACGTTTAGTAATGCTTCGAATCCTTGGCAGGTGCAGCTCGCAAAGAAATTGCTGCAATTAGCGCCAAGCAACCTTGGTAAAGTGTATTTCGGTTCCGGCGGCAGTGATGCTAATGATACTTTGGTGAAAATCGCATGGCATTACCATTCATTGCGCGGCAAGTCGACAAAGACGAAGGTGATAGCGCGTGAGCAAGCCTATCATGGTACCTCTATTTCTACAGCAAGTTTGACCGGTTTGGGTGGTTTCCATAAAGAATACCCGCTACCACTGGATTTTGTATTGCACACCGATTGCCCGCACTTTTATACACGCGGTCTTGAGGGCGAAACAGAGCAGCAATTCTGTGATCGCCTAATTGATAATGTAGCTAAGCTTATTGAAAAAGAAGGTGCAGACAATATTGCCGCGTTCTTTGCTGAGCCGATTCATGCCGCTGGCGGTATCATCGAGCCACCTGCTGGCTACTACCCAAAACTCAAAACGCTTTTAAAACAACACGATATCTTGCTTGTAGCTGATGAAGTAGTGTGTGGTTATGGTCGTTTGGGAACCTGGTTTGGTAGCGACCAGTTGGATATTGAGCCGGATATGCTAAGTACGGCTAAAGGTTTGACCAGTGGTTATTTCCCCATGTCGGCAGCGTTTATAACCGATGAAATTTTTGATGTATTGAAAGAAGGCTCTGCCAAGATTGGTGCCTTTAGTCATGGTTATACCTATTCTGGCCACCCTGTTGGTTGTGCCGTTGCTTTAGCCAACTTAAACATTATTGAAAATGAAGGTTTAGTGGAACGAGCGAAAGAGAACGGAGCTTATTTGCATGCTCGTTTGCTTGAAGAATTGGGTGATCATAAAAATGTTGGCGAGATCCGGGGTCGTGGCTTGTTGGCGGGTGTCCAGTTGGTGAAGGATAAAGTTAACAAAGAATTGCCAGATCCGGCGGATAAATGGCCTGCCAAAGTTACTGCGATGATGCGCAAAAACGGAGTGATTGTTCGCCCATTACCTAGCGTAGGTACCCTAGCTATTTCACCACCATTAGTGATAACACGCGACGAAATTGACCGATTAGTCAGTGAAATCAAGGCTGCAATCGACGCCGAAATTGCCTGATTTTCATTGGACAGGTGTTCAATTTTTATATTAATTAGATATATAAAACCCAGCTAAGCGCATAAAAAAGTTAGCTGGGTTTTTTAATATGGAGCCGAATAAAATCCAGAAAACATGGGGTATTAAGGCACATATCCTAGATAAAATTCAGTAAATTGAAACAATCAACCTCGTGCAGAAAAATATAACAAGCAAGCACAAGCCTAATTGACTTAAAAATAGGCCTGAATTAAATTGGCTCGCGATAAAAATTTTTTACATTTCATAAAGCAGCTTGATATGCATTTAACGCAACCACAAGACTGCTCTACCAACTATCAGTTGAGTGAGTGGTTCGACGAATAAAACACCCTACCAGTTTCGCGTAACTGGAAGGGTGGTCGTTGTCTGCTATCCCAAAACAGATCTCACCATCAACGCATTACAAGCGTATTAAACTAAACTCAGGATAAATGGATTTACCGCAAAAATATTTGTGAGTGATTCTTTTTGCCTGAGGTCGTGCCTGTTTGATACGAATGATATCGAGTGCACTCCAGTTGCGTCCAACTCTTGGCAGTTTGCCTGCCAGTACAAACCCAAAACAAAAAATAAAGAAATGGGCCCTTGTTAAACAAGACGCACTTATAAACAGGAGAGAGCAATGAAGATACAACGTAAGCCGTTGAGTCTAGCGATTAAAGTCGCACTCGGTATGGCAGCCGTATCACTACCCTTCTCGGGTTATGCTGAAGAAACAGAGTCAGATGATTCTGTTGTATTAGAAGAAGTAGTCGCTACAGGTTCCCACATCAAAGGTTTGGATTTACAAGGTTCTGTACAAGCGATTCAACTGGATAGAAAAGATATTGAAGAATCTGGGGCAAGTTCATTAGTTGAGTTGTTGCAGAGCCTTTCAGTGACAGGCGGTGGCTCAGGTACTTTCAGCACGACTAATGCGGGCACAGATTCGGGCTCGACACCCGTTGGTTCATCAGCAGTTTCATTGCGTGGATTAGGTACATCGTCCACGCTTACATTAATAAATGGTCGTCGAGCCACTGTAAGTTCTTTTGCCAGTGGTAGTGAATCATTTGTTGATGCTAACGCTATTCCTTTGGCGGCGATTGAACGTGTTGAAATTTTACCAGGTGGTGCTTCAGCTACATACGGAGCCGATGCTGTTGCTGGTGTGGTTAATTACATCCTAAGGGATGATTACGAAGGTTCAGAAATCTCAGTCAAGTATTCTGATACTACGGCCTCGAGCGATGAAGCGAACTACAACGTTAATTTCTTATGGGGTAAGAACACAGAAAACACCAATACAACCTTTATGGTTGATTATTACAAGAAGAATGCATTCTCGTATAACGATCGCAACTATTTGATTGAAGCAGATCCATGGGGGTCATCACGTTCTCCTTTTGTTGATGCTTGGTTTGTTGGTGATTACGGAAATCAAGGCACGGATGAAAACTGCTCCGATGTTCTTGATACAGAGTTTGGTCCCGAGTGTCGTGACAATCCAAACCGTTATCTGAATGTTGATGATGAGTTTGAATCGTTAAGCTCAGTGTTAAAGTTCAACATGTTTTTTGGTGACACGAAGTGGTTCAATGAACTTATGTTCTCGACCAACGAATCTCAAGGTCGGTCTACCCCGTCGACTTGGAAATTGCACACTGCTATAGATAACCCGGGTCTGCAGGAAGATCCAGATCTAATAGCATCAATTCTCGAAGCAAATAAATCATCGCTAGATGCGGATAACAGTGCAGGATTCACCGATGGACTAATTTCGGGTCTTGATAGTCCCGGCGGTATTGATGCGGCAATCGCTGAACTAGATAGTTTCTCTGATGGTTTTATGCGCATTAATGGACGTTTTCCAGATGCCCGAGAATATTCAGTCGAGTCAGATACGATGCGTTTTGTATCTGGGTTGGAAGGGGCATTCGATAAATGGGATTGGGAAACCGCGCTTACTTATGGGCGCAATGAAAACACCCAGGAAGCATCTCAAGGCTATTATGTTCGAGAATTATTGCAGCACGGCTTATTAGGTACATTGTGTTCTGACGGAACAATTCTTGAGGGTAGCGACGGTAGAATCGTAGATATCGGTGATGGCGATACAATAAATATCGATGATGAACCGCCTCTATCGGTTGGCGGACAGTATATTGATACTTCCGTTACTTGTGAAAATTCAGGTCATGGCGAAACCGTTTGGTATAATCCTTTCAATGGCCAAACTGATCCGAACAATGACTTCTTCAAAACCCCTGCCAAACGCTCTGGTGAATCAGAAATCACAGCGTGGGATGCAACTATTTCAACTGCTGACTTATTTGTTCTACCTGCTGGTCCAGTGGCAGCTGCATTTGGTATCGAGGTTCGTAACGAATCTGTTAAAGATACTCCAGCTGGCATTACCATAGCTAACGAAAAAACCAACGACCCCGTTTGGAATTTTGCTGGTACAAGCGCGGACTATGAACGCGACTCACAATCTGCTTATTTCGAGTTGGTTGCGCCGGTTATTCAAGGTATGGAGCTGACGTTCGCTGGTCGTTATGACAATTACAGTGACTTCGGCGATGACTTTAACCCAATGGTTCGTCTTCGCTATCAGCCAATTGACGAGCTAACCTTCCGTGGTAATTGGTCAACCTCTTTCCGTGCCCCTTCTCTTGCACAAGCAGGTCAGGGTACCCGTTTAACCTCTCATAAGTTTAGTTGTGAAAACCTACCAGCAGATTTGCAGCATCCAGAAGCAGGATTTACTGCGGCGAATCTTTGTGACGGCGTTGGTGCAGAGGACGCGGACGACTTTGAAACAGATTCTATGTTTACAGAGGAGCTAGGTTCTTCGGAGTTAGAACCTGAGACAGCTGAAACCATGGGTTTCGGTGTGTTGTTTAACCCAACCTATGACACTGAAATCTCACTTGATTGGTGGCGCATCGATTACGATAACCTTGTATCTAGCTTCACAACAAATGTAGAACAGTCATACATCGAACAGGCTCTGCGTGAAGGTAATTATGTAACAGGTTCTGGCCTGTCAGATTTAGAATCAGGTACGCCTGGTGTACTTATTGATGAAACAACGGGTCAAATTATTGATACACACTTCCAGCTTTTCAATACGGGTTTCCAGAATGTTGAAGGTGTAGACCTTAGCGTTACACAATACTTCGATACCATGTACGGTAGCTTTAAGTTAATGGCTGATGCTTCCTATTTGATCGAATTCGAAGAGAAAGTATGTGAAACATGTCCAGTGGATCAACTGGCTGGTGAGTTTAGTTATCCAGAGTTGAAAGCGAACCTGGGAGCTCGTTGGACCTATAATGCTTACCGTGTCGGCTTATTCGCAAATTATGTTTCTGGCTACGAAGAGGATGGACTAGATGATCGCTTCGGTGGCCCAACAGAAGGTGAGCTAGCTGATATTGGTCTTGATGTTGCCAATCTCGATGATGTTTCTGAGTGGTGGACTTGGGATGCAAGCTTTGGCTACGAAGTTAGTCGCGCTGGCTACGTGTCTGTGAACGTAAGCAACTTGATGGATGCAAAACCACCCCGTACTTATAGCAACTATGATGGTGTAGATTTCTTCAATCATGATGCATATGGACGTACATTTAGCGTTCGTTATACACACGAATTTTAAACGCCATGTTCATTCCCGCCTCTGATGAGGCGGTATCCATTGCACAGTAGTTAGAGGCAAACATGTCCAGTATTCAAGAACAGGATTCGGTAGAAGAATCGAAACAGGTTACGCCTGCTTCAAAGATGCCGGATACCTACTTAATTCTATTTTTCGTCGCTCTATTTGCGTTTGCGTTGACTTATATCGTTACGCCAGGTTCGTTCGAAACTGTTGAGCAGGTTTCAAGCGACGGTAAAGTACGACAAGTCATCGATCCCGATTCTTTTTCTTATGCAGACGAAAAAGAAGCCGGACTACCGTTATTTGCGGCAGGTGGTGAAATGGGTTTTCTCAATTTACCGTTTGAAGGCATGGTATCCGGGAGTAAATGGGGCGCGTCTATTGGTGTGTTTGCCTTTATTCTGATTACCGGTGGTGCCTTTGGCATTATTATGTCAACCGGCGCCATTCACCGCGGCTTAATGCGTTTAATTGCAAAAAGTCAAAAGCTGGAAATTTTAGCGGTGCCAGTACTCTTTTTTGCTTTCTCTCTAGGTGGTGCTGTGTTTGGCATGGGAGAGGAAGTCATTCCTTTTGTATTAATCATTGTCCCCGTCTTTTTGGCCATGGGTTATGACAGTATTACTGCGCTTGTGGTGAGCTATGTTGCGACACAAATCGGGTTTGCATGTTCTTGGATGAACCCGTTTTCAGTCAGTGTGGCGCAAGGTATTGCGGGCCTGCCTTTACTTTCGGGTTCAGGTTTTAGAATGGCATTGTGGGTTGTGTTTACTTTGCTTGGTGCCACCTTTGCAACCATTTATGCCCTGCGTATCAAGCGTAACCCCGAACGGTCATTGACCTTTGCACAGGATCAATCAAACCGGCCGGAGAAAGTGAATCTTGGTGAAGAAGCAAAGCACTTAGGTTTAGGTGATTGGTTCATTTTATTGGTATTGACCGCAGGCATTGGTTGGATGATCTGGGGTGTAACAACACAGGGTTATTACTTACCAGAAATTGCTAGCCAATTTTTCACCATGGGTTTGGCGGCGGCTATCGTTGGCATTATTTTTCGCTTAGATGGCATGACCGCCAACAGTGCTATTGAAGCGTTTCGCCATGGTGCAGGACAACTATTACCCGCTGCGTTAGTCGTGGCGTTTGCAAAAGGTATCGTACTTGTTTTGGGTGGCGACGGCGCTGAAACACCAAGCGTACTTAACACCATTTTGAATAGTGCATCGCAAGCGTTAGCGGGTTTGCCCGAAACCTTGGCCGCCAGTTGTATGTTTTTATTCCAAAGTATTTTTAATTTCTTTGTGACGTCTGGTAGTGGCCAGGCAGCGTTGACAATGCCAATTATGGCACCGCTATCTGATCTTTTAGGTGTTAGCCGACAAGTCGCTGTACTGGCATTTCAATTAGGTGATGGCCTAACCAATATTTTGGTGCCAACGTCCGCTGCACTAATGGGATGTTTGGGGGCAGCGAAAGTTGACTGGGGCACTTGGATTCGATTCATCGCCAAGCCAATGTTAGTTGTTTTTATATTGTCTTTTTTGACCATGGTATTAGCTGTGGTATTGAATTTTAACTAGGTGAACATGTTTACACTAATCAAAAACAGTGAAGTTTATGCACCGCATTACTTGGGTAAGTGCGATGTTTTAATAGCGGATGGACGCATCGCTTATATCGATAGTGAGATAGATTTCGCTATGGGTGAGTTGATTGATGTAGTTGACGCCAACGGAAAAATATTAACACCAGGCTTTGTAGATTCACTTGTGCATATTACCGGTGGCGGTGGTGAGGGTGGCTTTAATACACGTACTCCTGAACTGGATTTCTTCGATGCGGTTAATGCAGGTGTTACGTCAATGGTAGGTGCATTAGGAACAGATGCCACGACACGTACACTTGGAGACTTATTTGGTAAAACCCAAGCGCTAAACGCGGATGGCTTAAACTGCTTTATGTACACCGGGAGTTATGAAATTCCTGTTAAGAACATCAGTGGCAGTCTTCGCGACGATATTATTTTTATTGATCCTGTGATTGGTGTTGGTGAAATAGCGATTGCGGACAAGCGAGGTTCGCAACCGACAACCCACGAACTTGCTCGTATCGCTGCGGACGCTCGAGTTGGGGGTTTATTAAGTGGGAAGTCTGGCATTGTCATGATTCATACCGGTGCTAGCGAAACCTACTTGGACATTTTGCATGAAACCTGTCGCGACTATGATGTGGGTATCAACCAATTTTATCCGACTCATATTAATCGTACCTTGAGTTTATTGCAGGCTGGTGCGGAATTTACCAAGCAAGGTGGCACTATTGATTTAACCGCAAGCACCAATGACCACCTAATTCGTACCGGTGATATTCCAGCGGGTGAAGGATTAGCTAAGTTGTTAAATATGGGTGTATCTCCGGATAAGATTACGTTTAGTTCCGATGCACAAGGTTATTTGCCACACTTCGATGCTAATGGACGATTGGATGGATTAGATATTGGTTCTATCAGCTCGTTGCATTTTGAAATGGTTCGTGCCGTGAAAGACTATGACATCACTTTGGATAAGTCTTTGGCCTGTATTACTCGCAATCCAGCGAAAGTCTTAGGTCTTAAACAAAAAGGGGAAGTTAAAAAGGGTTTCGATGCCGACCTGTGTTTATTAGATCGTGATAGCCTGGCAGTAAATTCCGTTATGAGTCGAGGTAAATGGCTAAAACTGAATAACAAAATCGTCGGTAAAACTGCGTTTTCTCATTAAAGTTACAGTAGATATTTAAATTTAGTTTAAGGCTAAGTTAAAGGTTAAGAGTAAGAGGCAAAGCAATGCGTTTTTTAGTTCTGATTATCAGCTTGTTTTCGCTACAAGCTTGTGCGAGCGAAGCATCAAGCAATGGCAAGCTAGTCATTGCCGGTGGCGCTATCCGTAGTGATAACCAAGCTCTTTATGAAGCGTTGATCAATGCAATGCCAAAGCAGGATGGCAAGGTTGTGATTATTCCAGTGGCATCTGGTAAACCATTAAAAAGTGCAAACGCTTTTTCTAAAGATCTAGTGCGTTACGGCTTGGATGAAAAACAGATATCAATATTCCCACTAGCTGTGACGGACGATAGCACGACCGATTTCGACGAACGCAAATGGAAAGACAATGCATTCGATGAAGAAAAAGTCGCTCAGATTAAAGATGCTTCTGCTATTTGGTTTACCGGTGGAGATCAAATGCGCATTATTGACTCGATTCGCCCAAGCAAAGATGAGCCAAGTCCTCTGTTAAAGGAATTAAAATTGTTGCTGAAACATGGAGCGGTTATTGGTGGAACTTCCGCTGGTGCCGCTATGATGAGCGAGACAATGATTGCGGCCGGTGATAGTTTTTCGGCGATTACCCAGCCCCAGTCAGATCAGTATTACGGCATGGAAACGCAAGAGCAGGGACAACTCTATTTACATCATGGCTTAGGCTTTTTTGAATACGGTATAGTCGATCAACATTTTGATCGTAAAGCTCGCTTGGGACGTTTAGTTAAAACCCTAGCAGATCAAGAAACCAAAATGGGCTATGCCGTAGATGAAGATACGGCTATGGTTGTAGACCTTGAGAAGCAAACCATAAGTGCTGTAGGCGCAGGTAATATCACTATTGTTGATGCTACGTCAGCACAGGTTAATTATGAGCCATTTGATGCGCAGAATATCTATGTATCCTTGTTGTCCTCGGGTGATGAATATGACATTCGAAAACAAGCTCTACTCAATGTAAAAAACTTGACCATAGGGAGCGAATATTTCTCCGAGGCAGCTAAACAAGGTGCGGGTATGGCTGTAGCCAACCACCGTTTGGCTCATCTCCTTGGATACGAATTATTGGATAATAAAGCGAATAGCGAAATTAGGCGGTATAGCTTTAACGAATCAGGAAAAGGGATTCTCTATCGTTTTTCTCAAAGCAAACAAAGTGAGGGGTATTGGCGTACCAATGGCACGCAAGATCAATACTCTATTATTAATGTTCGAATGGATATTGAGCCGGTTTCAATTTCCATAAATCAATAGGTAATAACCATGACTACAGGATTAGAGCTTGATCGTTTAGATCTACGCATATTACAAACCCTGCAAAGCAATGGTCGTATGACCAACAAAGAATTGGCAGACAAGGTGAATCTTTCTACCAGTGCTTGCCACCAACGTCTTCAGCGTTTGATGGATGACGGTTGGATCAAAAACTTTTTGGGTATCGTAGATGTGGAACGTCTATGCGCACCGGTTCAGTGTATCGCGACCATTGCTTTAAAGGATCATGCACCGGAAGCATTTAAAGCTTTAGAAAAAGCGGTAGAAGATATGCCCGAGGCGTTAGAAGCTTATACCGTCAGTGGTGGTTGTGATTTTATTGTACGTTTCGCATGTTCTCATATGAGCCGTTATATGTTGCTGACTAACGAGTTAATTCAGCAGTGTCCTCAGGTTACCAATATAAGCACTCATGTTATTTTGAATCAGAGCAAACAGTTCCGTGGCTATCCGATTCAAGAAATCTTAAATCAACGCCAGTTTTCTTAAGCGAGATGGTAGATCTTGCTTGGAGTAGTAGGTAAAAATAGTATGCGATTAGTAGCGTTATTTTTCATTTTCATCACCCCCCTTTCACATTCCTTCGAATTTGATCGAGTGTGTGGTGATTTCACAACTCCAGCGAAAAATACCTCTGCGGCATTAATGTTAAGTGGCGGTTCTGGTGGTAACAAGCCCGGTGAGAAAGAAGCCACGCGGGAATGGCTGACCCTTTCTGGCGGAGGCGATTTTCTTGTTATTCGCTCAAATGGTGTAGGCTCTCAAGCGAAATGGGCTTGTCGAACGTTTCCGGAGTTTGTAAAAAGTGCTGCAGAAATATCCATTGATAGTATTGAAGACGCTAATCACCCGGCCGTGAATCAACTGATAAAAGAAGCTGAAGTGATTTGGATTGCAGGCGGTGATCAAAATCGATATGAGGACTTTTGGAAAGGGACGAAACTGTCCCAGAGTTTAAACGAACATGTTCAAAGTAAAGCGATTGGCGGAACCAGTGCTGGTATGGCTATTTTAGGTAGTAGTTATTACGCTCCTAGATATAAAAAAGCCGTCATCGGAAGCGAGTTGCTGAATGATCCCTATCATAAAGAATCACAAGATCTGTTTCATGATGATTTAATTCAGCATCCACTTTTGGAAAATACGTTCAATGAAACTCATGTAGATCGAGTCATAGAAGGTGAAACTCGCCATAGCAGGTTGGCAGGATTTCTTGCTAGAGCCCAAGCTGAAAACCCGAAAGAAAAAATGCGTGCTATCGGTTTAAATGAGGCTTCATATATCGTCACTGACGAATTCGGGGTGGGCAAAGTTTACGGACAAAAAGCTTATTTTGTTCAGGCGAATGATCGTCCAAAAACACTTAAAGCCAAGCAACCAATTTCTGATTTTAAAATGCAAGTGTATGTAATTGAGGCTAATCCCAATGGCTATGGTGAAATCAGCCTTATGACATGGCAGGGATTTACAGGAGGACAGTCACAGTCCTGGAAAATTGAGCGTGGCGAGTTAGTCTATTAATAAATAGCGCGTAGTACGTGATGAGTTAATTTTTGAAAATAAAAATAATACTCATAGAATGGCTAGATTAAGGGTCTCTTTTAATTCTTCCATCACTACATAGCTGGTACTTTCTTGCACACCCGGAAGCGTTAAAAGTGTTTTACCTAAAAAAGTCCGATAGGCACCCATATCTGCAACGCGGGCTTTAATTAAATAATCGAAATTTCCAGACACTAAATAGCATTCTTGCACTTCTGCTAGTGCGATGGCTTTTTGTTTAAATTCTTCAAATACATCTTGGCTAGTTCGGCTCAAACGTATTTTCACAAAAACCAGTAGCTTATCCCCTACTTTTTCAGGATCAATTAAAGCTGTATAGCCTTCTATAACCCCTTCTCTTTCTAAGCGTTTTACTCGTTCAAAACAAGGTGTATTGGATAGTCCAACCCGACGCGCTAATTCGGCAAAACTAATTCGTCCATCAAGCTGTAACTCTTGCAGAATTTTCTTGTCGGTTTTGCTTAATTCGATGGTTTGCGCCATTCAGAATGATCTTCGCCAATTTATATATATAGAAGAAGATTAAACCAATATAAGCTTAAATCAATGGAAAATAAGAAAACAATTCTCCCGATCTGAAACTAGAATATTCACTATTGAAGAGGTCTTTTATAAGGCATATCAGAGGAGAATAAAAATGCTAATTGGTGTACCAAAAGAGATTAAAAACCACGAGTATCGTGTCGGTCTTACCCCTGCTGGTGTACGTGAATTGACAAGTGCAGGCCATGACGTAGTAGTTGAAACCAATGCCGGTCTGGCTATCGGTCTTGATAACGCTCAGTACGAGTCTGCCGGTGCAAAAATTTTAGATTCGGCTGAGGCGGTATTCGAGCAAGCAGATATGATCGTTAAAGTAAAAGAGCCGCAACCAAACGAATGCAAAATGCTGCGCGAAGGCCAGTTGCTTTTCACATACTTGCACCTAGCCGCAGACAAACCACAAACCGATCTGCTTATGGCGAGCGGTGCCACTTGTGTCGCTTACGAGACCGTAACCGATGCACATGGTGGCCTTCCATTATTAGCGCCAATGTCTGAAGTAGCTGGTCGTCTTGCTCCGCAAGAAGGTGCGGCGTGCTTGAAAAAAGCCAACGGTGGTAGCGGTGTGTTAATTGGTGGTGTACCTGGTGTGTCTCCAGCACAAGTCAGTGTAATCGGTGGTGGTGTTGTCGGTTTGAATGCAGCACGCATCGCATTGGGTATGGGTGCCAACGTAACGATTTTGGATCGTTCTCTTGCTCGTCTAAAAGAAATTGATGATATGTTTGGCGACAAGTTAAACACGCTGTTCAGTACCGAAGAAGCCATTCGTGAACAAATCAAAATCGCTGATATGGTCATCGGCGCCGTATTAATTCCGGGTGCAGCCGCACCGAAGCTCATCAGCAAAGATATGTTAAGTACCATGAAGCCAGGCTCTGTCTTAGTTGACGTAGCAATCGACCAAGGCGGTTGCTTCGAAACCAGCAAGCCAACTACACACCAAGAGCCAACTTATGAAATCGATGGTGTGATTCATTACTGTGTCGCGAATATGCCAGGCGCCGTTGCACGTACTTCAACTTTCGCACTAACCAATGCGACATTGCCGTATGTTGTACAGCTTGCTAACAAAGGTAAGGATGCATTGGCAGCGAACCCTCACTTGCTAGAAGGCCTAAACGTACACAAAGGTCAATTGACCTGTGAAGCGGTTGCAGAAGCGTTTAACTATGATTTCGTAACGCCTGCAAAAGCATTGGGCCTAAGTGGTAACGTACAAAAGATTGCGTAATAGGTTGTGAGAAGGTTTGGGTCGGTGCGACTAAAGTCTAACCGACCTTTCTCGGCATTGTGTTTATGATAAACCCTCATTGTGACCGTGAGGGTTCTGATAGATCGAACTCTCTTGAGTGCTTTCCAAAAATCCTGGGAGCGGATTTTTGGTCGTTCTTGCCGCCATTAGCGATAATGGCGGCCTTTTTATTTTCTGGCTGTCGCTTTTTTAATTCAATCGACGTTCTAGTTGGCGAAAGCTTAATGCTTCTAGTAAATGGGGTTTTTCAATGGCCGGACTGTGTTGTAGGTCGGCAATGGTCCGTGCTACTTTGATGATGCGATGATAGGCCCGAGCGCTTAAACCTAATTTTTCCATAGCGTTTTCTAAAAGCTGACTAAGCTCTTTACTCAATGGACAAAACTCTTGAATGGCTTTTTGTTCAAGCTTGGCGTTTACACAACCTTGCCGTTGGTATTGAATAGATCGTGCTGTCGTCACTCTTTCTTTCACCTGAGCACTACTTTCCGCTTCCGAATTATCACTTGATAATAATCCTTTCGGTAAAGCAGGCACTTCTAGCTGTAAATCAATGCGATCTAATAATGGGCCAGATACGGCACTTTGATAACGTTGCGCTTTGGCTTCGCTGCAATCTCCACAGCGCTTATTGGGGATATTTAAATAGCCACACGGACATGGGTTCATGGCAGCAATGAGTTGGAATTCTGCTGGGTAAGTAATTTGTGCGGCCGCACGACTGATACTCACATGACCCGTTTCTAAGGGTTCACGCATGACATCTAATACTTTGCGTGAATACTCAGGCACCTCGTCTAAAAACAAAATGCCTTTATGGGCCAAAGAGATTTCCCCAGGTTTGGGATGTGTGCCACCACCGACGAGCGCCACACCAGAACATGTATGGTGTGGCTGTCTAAACGGTCGTGTAGAAAAGTAAGGCCGTGTGGGTTGACGGCTAATGCTATAAAGTGATGCGACTTCGAGTGCTTCTTCCAGAGTAAGCGGTGGCAAAATACCGGGTAAACACTGTGCAAGCATACTCTTACCCGTTCCAGGTGGGCCGCTCATCAATAGGTTGTGACCTCCTGCTGCAGCAATCTCCAAAGCGTGTTTGGCCTGCTGTTGGCCTTTCACCTGTTTTAAGTCTGGTCCATGGTAGGGCTCGTTAACCAAGGGTCGATGTTCCACTCGTGCCAGCTTTCTGTTCCCTTGCAGCATTTCGCATACTTCTAATAAGTGCTCACTGACCAGTAGTTCACCAGGACACAGGCTGGCCTCTTCTGCATTGGCTTGTGGCAGGATAAGCTTTTTACCGGCTTTTCTTGCTGCAAGTGCTGCTGGAATAATGCCTTGCACAGGGCGTATGGCTGCCGTCAGTGCTAGCTCACCAATGCATTCGTAATCCGCTAAGCAACCTTCGGACAATTGTTCACTGGCGGTTAAAATACCAAGGGCAATGGCGAGATCGAAGCGCCCTCCTTCCTTGGGTAAATCTGCTGGGGCAAGATTGACGGTGATACGCATGGCAGGAAATTCAAAGCCCGCATTTAAAATAGCACTGCGCACACGGTCTTTACTTTCCTTTACTGCGGTTTCAGGTAAGCCGACGATAGAAAAACTGGGCAAGCCATTGCTTAAGTGTGTTTCTACTTGGACCAGTGGAGCGTCGATTCCGACTTTTGCGCGGGCATGTACAACAGCGAGAGACATAAGGGTAGCAGCCATCCATGGAGTATGTGACTGCTAGTGTACGAATATCAGCCCAAAGCATCATGAGCCAATGGTATGAAGCTCAATCAATTGAATTGCAATATGAGCTTTATTTTAGTTTTTCTTCCATTTCCGCAACTTGCTTTTCAAGGGCGTCGAGCTTTTCGCGTGTGCGCAGCAATACCGCTTGCTGTGCGTCAAATTCGTCGCGGCTGACCACATCCAACTTGTTTAGCTGACGTGCCAATAGCTGCTGAATATTGTTCTTGAGTTGCTCACTGCTCTCATTGGGTATGAGCTGGCTAATCTGCTGACTTAATTTATCGATGATGGCTTTGTTCATGAGGCGCCCCCTATATATTTACCACAAGCTTACCATAAATCGCATTGGGCAAAGACCGTCAGTTTTTGAGGGAGAACAATTTTTGTACGAGTAAAATGGCAGAACTGTAGCTATTTATGTGGGCAGGCGTCACGGATAACCTGCAGGTCATTGTTCTGTAGTTTGTGTTCATTAAGCTTGCTGACTCATCTATTCTCTATCAAATAAGCTCAATTAGATTTACACTAGCTGGGTGTCCTATGGGATAACCCGGCTTTTTTGTGTCTAAGGAGCAAGCATGAAACTGGTTACTGCTGTAATTAAGCCCTTTAAACTTGATGATGTTCGTGAAGCTTTATCAGAGATTGGCGTTCAAGGTATTACTGTAACAGAGGTGAAAGGTTTTGGTCGTCAGAAGGGCCATACTGAACTGTATCGCGGTGCAGAGTACGTGGTGGACTTCTTACCTAAAGTAAAATTGGAAATCGCCATCGACGAAGCCCAATTGGATAAGGTGATTGAAGCTATTACCGAAGCAGCGAACACAGGTAAAATTGGAGATGGTAAAATTTTCGTCACCAATTTAGAGCAGATTATTCGAATTCGTACTGGTGAGACGGGCGCAGACGCCGTTTAATCATTACGTTTCTACTCTATTATGGGGCGTTCTGCCCCATAATCTTCTCTTGATATTTCTTATCTTATTTTTCCTAACACTTTTTTCTAAACACTTAGCTATCTATTGTGCGTTAAAGGTGCAGAATTTATATCACTGTGGTTTTTTGCCCGTAAATAATCCTTCACGAAAAAAAACGACCCAATAGAGTGCAATTGTGGGTTGCGAGATGCGCGCAAACCCTCATAACTAAATAAAATCCATACTGGCATACTGGTTGCAAAAAGGAGGTAGCTGAAGAAAAGACAAAAGGAAAACACAATGATTAAAACCCTAAGTAAGGTCGCTGGTGTAGCGGCGCTCAGTCTCAGTGCTGCAATGGTGCAAGCGGCTGATACTATCAAGGTAGGTGTATTGCATTCACTGTCCGGCACTATGGCTATTTCTGAGACCACTCTTAAAGACACAGTCTTAATGATGATCGAAGAACAAAATAAGAAAGGTGGTTTACTGGGTAAAAAGTTGGAGCCGGTTGTGGTTGACCCTGCGTCGAACTGGCCCTTGTTTGCAGAAAAAGGTCGCGAGCTTTTAGAGAAAGAAAAAGTTGATGTGATTTTTGGTTGCTGGACGTCTGTTTCTCGTAAATCCGTTTTACCTGTGGTTGAAGAACTAAATGGACTGCTTTTTTACCCTGTACAGTATGAAGGCGAGGAATCTTCTAAAAACGTTTTCTACACAGGTGCTGCGCCAAACCAACAAGCTATTCCTGCAGTAGACTACTTAATGGATCAAGGTGTTAAGCGTTGGGTCTTAGCCGGTACTGACTACGTATATCCGCGCACAACCAATAAAATTTTAGAAAGCTATTTGAAAAGCAAAGGGGTTGATGCAAAAGACATCATGATCAATTACACGCCTTTTGGTCATAGCGATTGGCAAACTATTGTTTCTGATGTGAAAAAATTTGGCTCAGTAGGGAAGAAAACTGCGGTTGTTTCAACCATAAACGGTGACGCAAACGTGCCTTTCTATAAAGAGCTAGCGAACCAAGGTGTAAGCTCTGAAGATATTCCTGTTGTAGCTTTCTCTGTAGGTGAAGAAGAGCTTTCTGGTTTTGATACTGCGCCACTTGTTGGTCATTTGGCGGCATGGAACTACTTCATGAGTGCTGATGCAGATGTCAACTATGAGTTCATCGATAAGTGGGTTGAGTTCACTGGCGATGAGTCTCGTGTAACCAATGATCCAATGGAAGCGACTTACATTGGCTTTAATATGTGGGCAAAAGCGGTAGAAAAAGCGGGTACTACCGACGTCGATACTGTGCGCAGCAAAATGTATGGTCTAGAAGTACCTAACTTAACTGGCGGTACAGCTGTTATGAACGTTAACCATCACTTATCCAAGCCGGTTTTAATTGGTGAAATCCAAGATGATGGTCAGTTCGATATCGTATGGAAAACCGATGGCGAAGTACGTGGTGATGCCTGGACTGATTACCTACCAGAAAGTAAGAACCTTATTTCAGATTGGACTGCACCCATCAGCTGCGGTAACTACAATACTGAATCTAAGACTTGCGGTGGTTCTCAGGTAGCCGCTCAATAATTTCATGCTCCCAAGCCCTGCGCAAGCGGGGTTATCTCCTCCAGTAAGGACGTATGTACACACGGATGTGTATCCCTCAATAAAGTAGTATGAATTAAGGCGGCCCCATGAAAAACATCATAGCTTGCTTAGGGTTCTGGTGTGCTCTCTGTTTAGCCCAATTAACCCAAGCAAATGAAGCAACTTCAGTGCAGGCATTATTAAAAACGTTGCCAGAAGCTAGCTATCAAGAAAAAGAAAACCAGATCAATCAAATCGCGTCATTAAACGATGAACGCGTGCTCCCAATTTTACAGAACTTACTTGAAGGTGAGTTGTATTACCTGCGCGATTCCAAAGCCATTGTTTATAGCGAAAAACTGAGCGGAAGAACCTATAAGGCAACCGATGCGTTTACCAATGAAACTTTAGGTGAATTTAAACGCCGTGATGTTCGGAAAATCAAAATCAATAATAATCTACGTCGCGTATTAAATGGACATATTGCTGAACTACAAATTACATCGAAAAACCCAGATACTCGTCTTTCTGCAGCCAACGAAATGCTAAAGACTGGAGAGTTAGAAAACCTCTCACTTATTCAAAAAGCATTAGAAACAGAGAAAAATATAAACGTCTTGGATGCGTTGCAAACTGCTCAAGCGATTATTCTTTTAAATAGTAGTGATCAAGCACAGCGTTTGACCGCATTAAAAACACTGGATCGATCTTTATATCCAGAATCTCGTATTGCTCTCACGCAATTCTTAAATCGAATTGAGGCAAACCCCAAGCAATACACTGAAGCTGAAAAAGCTATGGCGCTTAAAAACCTCGATAGCATTGATCAATTAATGGAATTGAATAGCATTGCAGAAAATATCTATTTTGGCTTGGCTCTAGGTGCAGTTTTATTATTGGCCGCCATTGGTCTAGCGATTACTTTTGGCGTCATGGGTGTGATCAATATGGCTCATGGCGAAATGATCATGTTGGGAGCCTACACCACGTTTGTTATTCAGCAGTTAATGCCTAACAACATTGGTATGTCTTTGGTAGTTGCCATTCCGGCTGCGTTTTTAGTGTCCGGTCTTGTTGGTGTCATTATAGAGCGTACCGTGATCCGTCATTTGTACGGTCGTCCTTTGGAGACTCTGTTAGCAACATTCGGTATCAGTCTGGTATTGCAGCAAGCCGTACGCAGTATTTTTGGTCCCCTAAACCAAGATGTCATTACACCCGATTGGCTGGCGGGTACATTTATGGTAAACCCAGGTCTAGAGCTTACCTATAACCGTCTGTATATCATTATCTTTAGCCTAATGGTATTAGCTGGTCTTGCTCTTGTGCTTAAGAAAACGTTATTCGGCTTACAGATGCGTGCCGTGACCATGGACCGTCCTATGGCTAGTTCAATGGGGATTAAAACCGGTTGGGTTGATGCACTGACATTTGGTTTAGGTTCTGGTATTGCCGGTATCGCGGGTGTTGCTCTGAGTCAGTTAACCAATGTGGGTCCAAACCTCGGCCAAGCTTATATCATTGATAGCTTTATGGTGGTGGTCTTTGGTGGAGTTGGTAATTTATGGGGCACGCTGGTTGGCGCTATGTCTTTGGGCGTAGCCAACAAAATGTTTGAACCATTGGCCGGCGCCGTTTTAGCAAAAATCATTGTATTAGTAGCCATTATTCTCTTTATTCAAAAAAGACCACGAGGCTTATTTGCTCTCAAAGGTCGAGCGGTGGAGGGCTAACTTATGAATCCATCTACAACTTCAACTGAAAACAACAATCTGAAACTAGGACCAATTACTTCATTACTCGTAAACGATAAAGGTGGGCAGCGATTATTGCTGGCCATCTTGGCACTGATTGTAATTTTTCCGTTTTGTAATTTGGTGTTTGAGCCTGGTTCCGCTTTGCATGTATCCACTTATACATTAACGCTTACTGGTAAATACCTATGCTACGCCTTGCTAGCGTTGGCCGTAGATTTAATCTGGGGCTATTGCGGTATTTTGAGTTTAGGTCATGGTGCATTTTTCGCACTGGGTGGCTACGCCATGGGGATGTACCTCATGCGACAAATTGGAGATCGCGGCGTTTATGGTAATCCTGAATTACCAGACTTTATGGTTTTCCTGAATTGGAATGAGTTACCTTGGTACTGGTTTGGCTTTGATCAATTCTGGTTTGCCATGATCATGGTCTTATTGGTGCCTGGCACCCTTGCTTTTGTTTTTGGTTGGCTAGCCTTTCGTTCTCGAGTGACCGGCGTATACCTTTCTATCATTACTCAAGCGTTGACCTACGCTTTGATGCTCGCGTTTTTCCGAAATGATATGGGCTTCGGTGGTAATAATGGCTTAACCGACTTTAAGGATATTTTAGGTTTTGATTTGCAAAGTGATGGAACCCGCAGCGCTTTGTTTATTGCATCTGGCCTGGCTTTAATTTTTGGTTATCTAATCAGTAAGTTTATTACTAAGAGTAAATTAGGTCGGGTATTGGTCAGCATTCGCGATGCAGAAATGCGTACCCGCTTTTTAGGTTACAAAGTCGAATACTATAAGCTCTTTGTGTTTGTAGTATCTGCGATGCTAGCGGGTATTGCTGGTGCGTTGTATGTACCGCAAGTTGGTATTATTAATCCCGGAGAATTTTCTCCAATTAATTCTATCGAGATCATCATATGGGTAGCTGTAGGCGGTCGCGGAACACTATTCGGTGCAGCTCTTGGCGCCATTGCGGTCAATTATGCAAAAACTTATTTTACTGGCGCTTTTGCTGAGCTTTGGTTGTTCTTACTAGGTGGTTTATTTGTGATGACGACTTTGTATTTACCAAAGGGTATTGTGGGTTGGTTTAAGCAGGTAAAAGAAGGCGACAACAAAATTTCTTACTTGATTAAGCGGTTGCGCACTTCAAAGGAAACCGTTTCAAATGAAGGAGGCGCATCATGAGTCTTATGACAAAGCATATTGAAAACGAATATGCGCTGTATATGGATGGCGTTAGTGTGAGTTTTGATGGCTTTAAGGCGATTAATAATCTTTCTCTTTACATTAAGCCAGGTGAAATGCGCGCTATTATCGGACCCAATGGCGCGGGTAAAACCACCATGATGGATATCATCACAGGTAAGACCCGACCGGATACAGGCAAGGTATTATTTAAGAACGATACGGATTTGACCAAATACGATGAGGCAGAAGTAGCGAATATTGGCGTCGGCCGTAAATTTCAAAAACCCAGTGTGATCGAGAGCCTTTCGGTATTTGAAAATATCGAACTGGCATTGAAAGGCAAGCGTTCTATTTGGCAATCCTTATTTCATGCATTGAGCGACCAAGACCATCAACGTATTCAAGAGATTCTCGAACTTATTGCATTGCAAGATCAGCAAGACGCATTGGCGGCCAATTTGAGTCACGGTCAAAAGCAGTGGCTAGAAATTGGAATGCTCATTAGCCAGGAACCAGAAGTGCTTTTAATTGATGAGCCAGCGGCGGGAATGACAGACGAAGAAACTATGAAAACCGCAGAGCTGTTTAAACGACTGGCCAAAAAACACAGCTTGGTTGTAGTTGAACACGATATGGATTTTATAAAAGCCCTCGATTGTAAAGTGACAGTATTGCATGAAGGTCGAGTACTAGCAGAAGGTTCGTTAGAGACGGTGCAAGCGAATCAAGAAGTAATCGAAGTCTATCTTGGCCGCTAATGAACGATTGGGAATTTTAAGGAGGCAAGCAAGAGTGCAATTGAGAACTCGGACTCTTGCTGCAAGACTATGTTAAAAGTAAGTGAACTTGATGTTTTTTACGGTGCCAGTCAAGCGCTCTATAACGTTTCTATGCAGGCTGACATTGGTAAAGTGACCTGTGTATTAGGTCGTAATGGTGTGGGCAAAACCACTTTGATGAAAGCTTTAGCAGGACACCAATTTGCAAAAAATGGCGACATTATTTGGCAGGGCGACAAAATCAACAAGGTTGCTGCTGATGGCCGAGCGAAACAGGGTATCGCCTACGTGCCGCAAGGCCGACACATCTTTTCTCAATTAACCGTTGAAGAGAATTTGAAAACGGCATTTAGCAGTTTACCTAAATCGCAACGATTTATTGATCCTGAAATTTATGATCTGTTTCCAGTATTGAAGCAAATGCTAGGACGCCGTGGCGGTGACTTAAGTGGTGGTCAGCAACAACAGCTTGCCATCGCTCGCGCTTTATTGCTTAGACCCAAGATGCTGATTCTAGATGAACCAACAGAAGGGATTCAGCCTTCCATCATCAAGGATATTCAAAAGGTTATTGAGCTACTGCGAGATCGCGGCAACATGGCCATTGTTTTAGTGGAGCAGTATTTGGATTTTGCTAAAGCCCTTGCCGATGAGTACATCATATTGGAGCGTGGTCGAGTGGTATCAGCCGGTGACGGAGAAGCTTTGAACACATCAGGAGATGTCGAACGTTTATTGGCTATCTAACCTTTAGGTAAGCTTATGTTTGGTGCGCGATTCTACTGCTGGACTTAAATCGGCGCACCATGCTCGATCATTTGCACCTTCGTGGTGCGTAAAATAGCCCAATAAAACCTGTCGAATAGGTCAAGTCCGCAAGCTTCATGGCCTCTGCGGAGTTGGTCCCAGCTTTGCACTACTGTTGCACATTAGAGTTAAAAGCCAGTGAGTGTCCCAAAAACGTGCACGCATTACTAAAACAACGCCCATCTGTAGAAAACGATAAAGGTTGGAAAGCCTATTTCTATGGCGAATATATCAAGCAAGCTAATGCAACCCGTTTGGGGGTAACTGAACATTATGGTCCATTGCGCGTGCAGCGACCTTTTCATCCAGAAGGATTAGATTGCTTGCATAACTACCTATTACATCCGCCTGGCGGTTTGGTAGGTGGCGATACGCTCACCATTCACTTAAATGCCCATGTTGGTGCCCATGGCTTGATGACAACGCCATCGGCTGGAAAGTTTTACAACAACATTTCGGGTATGAAGCAGCGGCAAGTTAACAAAGTGCATGTGGCCAACGATGCCATTGTGGAATATCTGCCGCAAGAGAACATTATTTTTAATGGTGCCGATGGCGAATTGGAAACCTATGTGGAGTTGGAAGGAAATGGTCTATTCATTGGTTGGGAAATCACTGCGCTTGGCAGGCAAGCCGGAGACTTGCCATTTATAGATGGCCAATTAATTCAGAGCATTCGAATTATGCGAGATGGTAACCCCTTGTTTTTAGATCGCTTAGGTTTTAAAGCTCAAGATTCTATACGTACAAGTCACAGTGGCTTTCAGGACCAAAATGTTTTTGCCTCTTTCATTGTCACGGATAATGTGGATTGGCAGTACGGTGAATGGGTTGATCAAACAAATAGTGAATTGAATTACACGCGAATCGCGATTACGCAAAAGAAAGATGCCTTCATCGTCCGTGCGCTGGGAAACGATGTAGAAGAGCTAAAAGAAACTTTAATTCAGGTTTGGGAACACGTTAGGCCATTAGTAATAAATAAACCTGCGTGTAGACCTAGGATCTGGAATACCTAAAAGATATAAGGAAAAACCATGGAACTCTCTCCTCGTGAAAAAGATAAGTTACTTCTATTTGTCGCTGCTGAATTGGCACAAAAGCGCAAGGATCGAGGCGTAAAGCTTAACTATCCCGAGTGTATAGCATTGATCAGTGCATTCATTATGGAAGGTGCAAGAGATGGTGAAACGGTTGCACATTTAATGAATGCCGGTCGCCAAGTAATTACTCGTGATCAAGTAATGGAAGGCGTACCGGAAATGATTCATGAAGTGCAAGTGGAAGCGACTTTTCCTGATGGCACAAAACTCGTCACTGTGCATAACCCGATTGCTTAACTGATAAAAGGAGTTTCATATGATTCCAGGTGAAATCGAATACGCCGAAGGCGAGATAGAAATTAATGCTGGATTGAAAACCGTATCAGTTACGGTAGCCAATACTGGAGATCGCCCTATTCAGGTGGGCAGTCACTATCATTTTTATGAAGTGAACCCTGCGCTTACATTTGAGCGTGAGGCGGCACGTGGATTTCGTTTGAATATTGCGGCAGGTACAGCAGTGCGTTTCGAACCGGGACAATCGCGCACCGTAGAGTTGGTTGAATATCAAGGCAAAAAAACCGTTTACGGTTTTCGTGGCGACATACAAGGAGCTTTGTAATGGCGAAATTAGATCGAAAAACCTATGTCGATATGTACGGTGCGACTGTTGGTGACAAAGTTCGATTAGGCGATACCGAGCTGTTTATTTCACCGGAAAAAGACTACACGGTCTATGGTGACGAGGTAAAATTTGGTGGCGGTAAAGTAATACGTGATGGCATGGGTCAAAGTCAACTGACTAATGAGGTTGTACCTGACACCGTTATTACGAACGCCCTTATTCTAGACTATTGGGGTATTGTAAAAGCTGATGTGGCAATCAAGGCGGGTCGCATTCACGCAATAGGTAAGGCGGGTAATCCAGATACTCAGCAAGGGGTAACTATTCCTATCGGTCCAGGTACCGAAATTATTGCCGGTGAAGGTCAAATTCTTACGCCGGGTGGCATTGATGCACATATTCATTTCATTTGCCCACAACAAATCGAAGAGGCGTTAATGAGCGGTGTTACTACTATGATTGGTGGTGGCACTGGACCTGCAACGGGAACCAATGCGACAACATGTACACCCGGCCCTTGGCATATTGGTAAGATGTTGCAAAGCATCGATGATCTTCCTATGAACATTGGCTTCTTGGGGAAAGGCAATGCCAGTTTACCTGATGCATTGCACGAACAATTAAACGCCGGTGTTATGGGTTTAAAACTTCATGAAGACTGGGGCACAACACCAGCTTCTATTGATTGCTGCCTAACTGTGGCAGAAGAGCACGATGTTCAAGTCGCGATTCATACCGATACGTTGAACGAATCGGGTTTTGTGGAAGATACCTTGGCTGCATTTAAAGGCCGTGTCATACACACTTATCACACAGAAGGTGCCGGTGGTGGTCACGCTCCCGATATCATTCGTGCAGCTGGTGAAGCGAATGTATTGCCTTCCTCTACAAATCCAACTCGTCCTTATACAGTCAATACAGTGGACGAACACTTAGACATGTTAATGGTATGTCATCACTTAGATCCGAATATTCCTGAAGATGTGGCGTTTGCTGATTCGCGTATTCGCCGGGAGACTATTGCCGCAGAAGACATCCTGCATGACCTTGGTTGTTTCAGCATGATCAGTTCCGACTCGCAAGCCATGGGTCGCGTGGGGGAAGTGATAACCCGCACCTGGCAAACCGCCCATAAAATGAAAGTTCAGCGTGGCTTATTGCCAGAAGATGAAAGTGCGCAAACGCCTGGTACGGACAACTTCCGATGTAAACGCTACATTGCAAAGTATGCCATCAACCCAGCCATTACCATGGGTATTTCCGATGAAGTAGGTTCCATTGAAGTGGGCAAATTAGCCGATTTAGTATTATGGAAGCCAGCGTTTTTTGGTACTAAGCCGTCGCTTATTTTAAAGGGTGGCATGATTGCAGGTGCGCCAATGGGGGATGCAAACGCTTCTATCCCTACTCCGCAGCCTGTTCATTATCGTCCAATGTTCGGCAGTTTTGGTAAAGCCACGCAGCACACCAGTATCAGTTTTGTTTCTAAGGCGTCACTAAGTAACCCAGCTTTACATGAATTAGGGTTAGGCAAGCAGCTGGTAGCAGTAAAAAATACGCGAAATATCAGTAAAGCGGATATGAAACTCAATGACTATCAGCCTAAGTTAGAAGTGGACCCACAAACTTATGTAGTAAAAGCAGATGGTGTTGAATTGTCATGTGAGCCTGCAGAAGTTTTGCCTATGGCCCAACGATATTACTTATTTTAAGAAGTAGCGAAATGAAAATATTTACACAATTAGTTGAGGGTGATTTACCTCAAGGAAAAAGTAGCGAAACGATTAGTTTAAGTTTTGATGATCGTAAACGTGGTCGTTTGAAAATCAAAACTGATTCAGGCATAGATGCGGGGATTCAAATTGAGCGGGGTCATGTGCTGCGACACGGCGCGGTATTAAGTAATGAACACCACGAGTATCTGACCGTACTTGCCAGTGACGAAAAGGTATCAACGGCAAAAGTGGAAGATAAAACCTTGTTTGCGCGCTGTTGTTATCATTTAGGTAATCGTCATGTGCCATTACAAATCGGTGAAGGGTTTTTGCGCTACCAAGAAGACTATGTTTTAGACGACATGTTACATGGTTTAGGTGTGCATGTGATTCACGAGCAAGCGCCGTTTGAACCAGAAAATGGCGCGTATTCGAAAGGCGGACATCATCACCATCATGAGCACTAAGCAGGAATCTTTGTTATCACTATTGCATTTATCCAGCCCTGCGTTACCTGTAGGTGCTTTTGCCTATTCACAAGGGTTGGAATATGCATTGGACATCGGCTGGTTAAAAAAAGCAGATGACGTGCAAGCTTGGATTGAACAAGGGCTCACTACAGGCTTTGGGCAATTAGATTTGCCTGTGTACATGCGTGTTTATGACGCGTGGAAACAAAGTGATTACAAATCTGTGCAGTATTGGAATGATACGTTATTGGCGTTTCGTGAAACCAAAGAGCTTTATCTTGAAGACACTCAAGTTGGCAGTGCGTATCAGCAATGGCATCTGGGAATAGATGCTGAACGTCAAACTCAGCTAGATGAAGTAACACAGCCGACGGTGGTAACCATGAATAGCTTAGCCGCCATTTATGATGACATCGCCATAGACGATGCGTTGTTAGGTTTTACTTGGGCGTGGTGTGAAAACCAAATTGCTTGTGCCAGCAAAGCCATGCCCATGGGTCAAACACAAGGCCAACAAATTTTAAAAGCCTTGATACCCCCCATGGTCCAGGTTTGCGAAAAGGCGCAGAGCATAAAAGACGATGAAATTGGTACAGGGTTATTTTCCTTAGCGATGGCATCGTCACTGCACGAACATCAGTATTCACGATTATTTCGTTCTTAGCGAAAAATCATATGTAATGAATTGGTTAAAGACATTTAACTAAAAGAAAGAAATATACATAAAGGAGCAAAGCGTTAGCGAGGCCGTTGTGACGCGGCAAAAAATGTTTTTGGTGAGGCGCGTAGCAGCGCTACGTAACGAATCAAAAATTATTTTTTAACAAAGACACAACAACGCAGCTAGCTTTGGATACAAATATTATGAAGCAAGTATTACGAGTCGGCATAGGCGGCCCCGTCGGTTCCGGCAAAACCGCCCTTCTTGAGCAGCTCTGCCAAACCATGCGTGACCACTACAATATTGCTGTAGTCACCAATGATATTTACACCAAGGAAGATGCCCAGTTTTTAATGCGCAAAAATGCCTTGGAAGAAGATCGTATTATGGGCGTGGAAACCGGTGGTTGTCCTCATACGGCTATTCGAGAAGATGCCTCCATGAATCTAGCGGCAGTAAAAGATTTACAAGATCGCCACGATGGTTTGGAAATGGTTTTAGTTGAAAGTGGCGGTGATAACTTGTCGGCTACTTTCAGCCCAGAACTGTCTGATTTTACTATTTATGTTATTGATGTGTGTGCGGGCGATAAGATTCCACGTAAAGGTGGTCCAGGCATTACCAAGTCTGACTTACTGATTATTAATAAAGTGGATATTGCCGATCACGTGGGTGCGTCTTTGGCGGTGATGGATCGTGATACACGTAAGATGCGTGGGGATCGCCCTTTTGTTTTGGCCAATGTGGAAACCCAAAAAGGTATTGCCGAAATTGTAAGAATCATAATTGAAGAAGGCATGTTACCCCAGCGTCCTGAAATTGAAGAAAAACTCAGTACTATGCCTAAAGCACATGACGTCAGCGCAGAAGCTGCTCGTCCATCTACCCGTTCGACTATTGATTAAAAAGGATTCCATGATGAAAAAGTTATTGTTAATCAGTTTATCTCTATTTGCAGTGAGTAACGCATTTGCTCATCCCGGACATGAATCCATTAGCGCAAGCCAAGGCTTGCTGGCGGGTGTATTGCATCCTTTAATGGGCTTGGATCATTTATTAGCTCTAATAGCAGTAGGTGTCGTCGCTGGCTTAGCAGGTAAACGCACCAGTTGGAGCCTACCTGTCTGTTACGCCGTGATAATGCTAATCGGCTTTGTGATTGCTGCCATGGGTGTCACTGTGTTCAGTATGCCAGTCGTAGAAACTCTGATTCTAAGTTCGGTTGTTTTGGGCGCTGCACTAATATTGGTAGGCCGTCGCGGCAATGCTTATGCTAAATCAGGTCTTTTATTAGGCTTTGCCCTATTTCATGGCATAGCTCATGGTATTGAGGTCCCTGCTCACGTTTCAGCGAATTTCTTCGCCAGTGGATTTGTTATGGCCTCCCTCGCCATTATGCTGTTGGCGTCTATTGTGGTTCGCTATGCCCCAACTTTGCGCCGCAATGGTGAAAGCCAACCTAACGCATAAGGTTTAAAACAAAGACAAGCCTTTTGAATCCGCTATAAACCCGAGCCTAGCTCGGGTTTTTAGTTATATAAACATCGTTTTTGGCGACAAATCTTTCTTACAAGCTCATCTCAGCCGAATAAACTTTTGCAAGTGTTCTATTTTGGTGCTCCAGCCTATAACGACTACTTATTGTGCACTTTAAATGTGCCCAGAAAGGGAGCGTGCAACAAAATAGAGCTGAGGTAATTAATGAATTTTCATTAGATTGGGTTCCAGGCTGCGTAAACACTGGGTTTTTAAAAGTTGGCATCGCTGTTGCTAATACAGAGTATCGAATCAATAACTGATTTAACGATCGCGCTAAAGCTGAGCCACTCAATAAAGAGTTTTGCGAAGTGGATAAGAGAAGTACCAACTTCCTGCGCAACTTTTAAAAAACTTAAAACACAACGAAGGAAACTTAATCAATGAAAACATTAACAAAAGCCATTGCTATTGCCAGCCTAGTTTCTGCAAGCGCTTTAACTGCACAAGTGGCTAACGCTGAAATGTCTTACTCTGCAGGAATCGCAACTGGTTACCTATGGCGTGGTACTGAGCTAGGTTCTGGTGTACCAGCGTTCTCTGCTTCTGCTGATTACTCTCATGCTTCTGGTGCATATGCTGGTATCTGGGCTTCTTCAGGCGATACTTCTTTGGGTAACGAATACGACCTATACGTTGGTTACGGAACTTCATTTGGTGATTTCTCTGTAGACGTTCAGGCCGTAACGTATGTTTATAGCAGTGGTACAGACAGCGATACTGGTGCTGATACCTATGGCTCTGCTGGTGAAATGTCTGATGCCATTATCTCTCTTGGCTTCATGGATGCGTCTTTTTCTTACTATCAAAGTCTTCAAAGTGACGACGCTACTTATATGACTCTTGGTTATTCAGTAGCAGGCGTTGATCTTACAGTTGGTATTAACGATGACGGTGCTGGTGCTGAGTACACTCACTTGGACGTGTCTTACGGTCTGACTGATGAGTTAGCTATTACTGTTTCTAAAGTTGTTGATACTGGTGATGATGCAGCAGCGCTTTCAGACTGGGGCGTTGATGCAGGTGAAGATGCAATCGTTACTATGTCTTACACATTACCAATCGAATAATTGGTAAAGCGATAAACCTATAAAGCTAAGCATTTTGCTTAGCTTTATTCTCCCACTCACAAGGAGTTTGATATGAAATTGGTTACGGCCGTTATCAAGCCTTTTAAATTAGACGACGTGCGTGAAGCACTATCTGAGATTGGCGTTCAAGGTATCACTGTCACAGAAGTGAAAGGCTTTGGTCGTCAAAAAGGTCATACAGAGTTGTACCGCGGTGCTGAATACGTGGTGGACTTTTTACCGAAAGTAAAACTAGAAATTGCCATTGATGATTCTCTAACTGAGAAAGTAATCGAAGCGGTTTCTAAAGCTGCAAACACTGGCAAGATCGGTGACGGTAAAATCTTCGTTACTTCTCTTGAACAAATCGTACGTATTCGTACAGGCGAAACAGGGGCTGATGCGGTTTAATTTTAACTATTTAGCTGATGCTAGTGCTTAAAATTAAGCTTCTCTGTTTTAAATAGATTAAACGTTTTATTAACGTATTGAAGATAAATGCGGGGGCATTATGGAAAACCAAATTTTCCAACTTCAGTACGCCATGGACACTTTTTACTTCTTAGTTTGTGGCGCACTTGTAATGTGGATGGCGGCTGGTTTCGCCATGCTAGAATCGGGTCTTGTTCGTTCAAAGAATACGACTGAAATCTTAACTAAAAACGTTGCGCTTTTCGCAATCTCTTGCACCATGTACCTGATCTGCGGTTACGAGTTCATGTACGACGGTGGTTTCTTCTTATCTGGTGTTGAAACGGTTTCTACTTTCGATCTTGAAGGTGCTCTAGCCGCTTCTGCTGAAGAAGGTTTTGATGGTGGTGCTGTTTACTCTGGTGCTTCTGACTTCTTCTTCCAGGTTGTATTCGTAGCAACTGCAATGTCTATCGTGTCTGGTGCGGTAGCTGAGCGTATGAAGCTTTGGGCTTTCCTAGCATTTGCTGTTGTTATGACTGGTTTCATCTACCCAATGGAAGGTAGCTGGACTTGGAATGGTGACTCTGTATTCGGTCTATTTGAACTGAGCTACAGTGACTATGCAGGTTCTGGTATCGTTCACATGGCGGGTGCTGCTGCAGCTCTTGCGGGTGTTCTTCTACTAGGTCCACGTAAGGGTAAATACGGTGCTAACGGTCAAGTTAACGCGATCCCTGGTGCTAACCTACCTCTAGCGACTTTAGGTACATTCATCCTATGGATGGGTTGGTTCGGCTTCAACGGCGGTTCTACTCTAAAACTAGGTGGTATGGAAGTAGCGAACGAAGTAGCAAACGTATTCCTAAATACTAACGCTGCTGCTGCTGGTGGTTTGATCGGTGCGTTGATTCTTGCGCGTATCCTATTCAAGAAAGCGGATCTTACAATGGCTCTTAACGGTGCCTTGGCAGGTCTGGTTGCGATCACTGCAGAGCCTGCTGATCCAACTCCTTTCCAAGCAACCATTATCGGTGCGATCGGTGGTCTAATCGTTGTTCTTTCTATCCTTGCGCTAGATAAGATCAAGATTGATGACCCAGTTGGTGCTATCTCTGTTCACGGTGTTGTAGGTCTATTCGGTGTTATGGTTGTTCCATTCACAGATGCAGACGCGACTTTCGGTGGTCAGCTAATGGGTGCTCTAACTATCTTTGTATGGGTATTCGTAACCTCTCTAATCGTTTGGGGCATCATCAAAGCAGTGATGGGTGTTCGTGTAAGCGAAGAAGAAGAGTACGAAGGTGTAGACCTTGCAGAGTGTGGTATGGAAGCATACCCAGAGTTCACTAAAAACAGCTAATCATAGTTTTTAGTTAACGCTCTTAAAGAAAAACCCGCTTCGAGAGAAGCGGGTTTTTTTATGCTTGTTAGTTTATCTACTAACAATGTGGCTTAAACTAATTCAATAGCGTGCTCGCTCGAGCGGCATCTCTTAGCATGGATGCTAAGAGCTGAGCGTACATGGATGTACTTGCAGCGTCCGCGAGAGAGAGGCTGCTATTGAATTGGTTGTGTGCAAGCGGATCTACAATCTCGCTACTAGTTCATTAACGGCCTGCGCCATTTCAAAACCGGCATCTTCTTGTAAAAAATGCCCGCCTTTTAACGTTTGATGAGGTTGACCTTGGCAACCAGGAACGCGCTCACGGATTTTTTTATCCAGTCCACGGGTAATAGGGTCGCCGTTACTGAATAGTGTTAAGAAGGGTTTGTCCCACTTCTCTAAAACCTTCCAGGCGGCTTTGTTTGCCATGGTGGCTGGGTTATCTGGAGTGGTAGGAACTAAGCGTGGAAAAGCACGGGCACCCGCCTTAAACTTTTTATTGGGGAAAGGCGCGTCATAGGCTTTGCGTTCATCTTTGCTCAGTTTTTTAAAGCAACCACTTTCAACAATGCGTGCGATGGGAAACCAAGGACTATAGCGCGCGAAGTTTTGCCAGATTTTAAAAGCTTTTGGTATTTTGCTTTCTTCACCTGTAGGCAGCATACCGTTGCCAATGGCGATGGCGGAAAAACGTGACGCGTTTTCAGCGGCAAGGCGTAATCCTAACAGCGACCCCCAATCCTGACACACAAGGGTGATGTCTTTAAGGTTGAGTTCGTCAATAAAGCTTTGCATCCATTGCATGTGTTGTTGATAGCTATAATCCTCCATCTTTGTAGGTTTGTCGCTTTTACCAAAGCCAATTAGGTCTGGTGCGATCACTCGATGGCCAGCGGCAGCGCAAATCGGAATCATAAAGCGATACAAATACGACCAGCTTGGTTCGCCGTGCATCATTAGGATGACTTTGCCATCTTTAGGGCCTTCATCCACATAATGCATTCGTAGATTGCCCAATTGTACGTAATTGGCTTGGAAGGGGTAATTAGGAAGGCGGTCAAACCTCGATTCTGGTGTTCGTAGAAAATCCATAAATGGCCTTATTTGTTATTATTATGTTGTAAGTCTTCCAATGTACGTGAGGCAGAACAGGCTGACTAGGGGCCTCGTTGGAACGGACTGTCGAAGGCTCATTATGAATTTGGAACCTTTCCTCGATGTATCTGCCTTAACATGGAGAATCCTGCGTTTTAGTGACACATCTTCGTTTTGATTTTCGCTTTGCGGAAAAGGAATGTGTTATAGTGCGCGCCGTTCGTTAATGATAAGAAAAGTCTCCATGTTCAAATATTTATTGGTTTTATCCACAGCGTTTTTTACGTTTGCCGCACAAGCCGAACTGACCAGCAATATTGGTACGGCTACCAAATACATGTTCCGCGGTGTAAAGCAGAGCGATCAAGATATCGTCGTTCATGGTGGTGTGGACTACACCAGTCCATGGGGCATTTATGCGGGTGCTTGGGCCTATACGGGCAGTATTGAGGATTTTGATACGTCAGAGGCCAATGCATACGCTGGTGTGTCTTTTAACCTGTGGAATGTTGCGGTTGGGTTAGGTGCCATCACTTATGAGCGCAGCGAAGATAAACCAGACAATACCGAATATAACCTAAATCTCGCTTGGGATGCTTATCGCTTAAGCACCTATCAAGATGAAGATGAAACCTATCAGTACCATGAGATTGCAGCCAATTACGATTTCTGGGGAAATAGTGGCTTAGTCTTCACCGTCGGTTTATTAGACCCTGAGCAAGAACAGCTAGACGAGACCTATAACTATGGCATTAGTTATGTGCATGCGCTGCCCGGGCGCGTGGATTTTGAAGTGAATGTGACGCGTCATGACGATAAAGGCAACTCACTGGTATTGGGTCTATCTCGCCAATTTGATTGGTAGCCCCCAGTTCTAAAATATTCTTTATAAGGCGCCAGGGGCGCCTTTTTTGTGCCAATAAAGTAGGCAAAAGCCTTTTACTCTCCCTTGTGCCAACCTTTTCCAAAGCTGAAATGTAAACACCAAAATGCTGACTAGTTTTGTCTAATATTCTTTTTGATTTTTTCAAAATCAGTTCTTTAGTGATATTTCGTATAAATAATTATCTGACAGAGCAAAACTCCTGAACTATATATTTATTCGACTTAACTAAACAAAAGGATTCCGGGAGAGGAGAAAGCTATGCCCAAGTCCGAGAAAATCGAAATTCAAGCTCATGAAAACGATGAATACACTCCAGATTTGGAGTATATGGGGAGCCCTGAAGAAGGCGTGCATCGCTCTATAGCCTCTCGTCAAAAGCTACGCGACAAAATGAGTGGTGATGTAGAAGCGTTTTTGGCCCAAGGCGGCAGCATAAATGAAGTGGAGCCGAACGTGATGGCAGATCCGCCGCGTAAGCCACAATCTAACTATGGTTCGCGTCCAATTTAATTGGCAATTTATTCAGTATTTAATATCTACATCCACAACCCAGCTTCGGCTGGGTTTTTTGTTTCTGTTCACATCTGGATTATGAGGTGTGGTCAAGTTCGGACATCTTTTCTGCAGAGACAGGTTTGGCCCTTGTGACTCGACAATCGGAAAGATAGGCTGCTGCGTCTCATTACAATAATCATAATAAGAGTGAGGCAAGGATGAAGCCTAGCATAACCCTATTGTTCGTTTGTGCGACGCTAATACAAGCGATGCAGAGTCACAGCGACCCAATTCTCATCGAAGGTAATCTGAGTAACTGGCAAAATATTAAGTTTGTTGGTGAAACCCAATATCGTCAGATTATGGATATCGAGCAAGGCGTGGTTATTCGCGCTGAAAGCTTGGCATCTGCCTCTGCCCTAGAATACAGTGACAGTATTAACCTCAATAAAACCCCAGTATTGCGCTGGCAATGGACCGTCGACAAGGTGCCGTATCGCACACGTGTGGATGAAAGCGGACTTGCTACCCATGAGCGTAATCAGAACGAAACCAAGCCTGATGGTGACGATTTTGCGTTGCGAGTAATAGTAGGTATCGATCCCGTTTTTGGCGACCCTAAGCAATTGCATTATGTTTGGTCTAGTCGTGAGCCTATTGGCAGCCATTGGCAGTTAGATAAAAACAATCAGGTACTCGTGGTGAGCGGTGAAGATCAGCAACCTATGGAATGGCAAACCTTGCAGCGTCATGTGCAAAAGGATTGGCAGCAAGTATTTGATGAGAGCATCGAAGAGTTAGACTTCATTCGTTTGCAAACCGATAGCGATCACATTCAAGGCCATGCCATTGGTTATTATGGCGATATGGAAACCCTAGCGATTAAGTAAGATTGCAAAATAGGAATTCGCAAGTCGTAAAGTGAAATCAATGTAGCAACTCACTTGAGCGGCATCACTTGGCAGGACGCCAAGTGTTGAGCTTAAACGTATCAATTAAAAGCGAAGTGATTATGCCTGATAAACAATTTTGCCTTGCTTAATCGTACATACCACATCGCCAGAAAGTGGTTTGTTTAACCAAGGGTTATTACGTCCTTGGCTATAAAGCGTTTCGTTTTTATTGGTGGCTTCTAAATCGATAATTGCCAAACTGGCTTCGTGTTCTAAAGCTAACGTACCGCACGCTAATCCTAATTGCTGGGCTGGAATATGCGTCACACTGGCAATGGCACTTTCCAAAGAAAGCTTGCCCTGTTTCACTAAATCTAATAGCACGCTAGTGAAACTATCCAGTGAACTAATGCCCGCTTCGCTTGCTGCAAACGGTGCCATTTTCGCAGCAATTTCATGAGGGCGATGGTTGCTGCATATAGCCAAAACGCCGCGCTCTACACCATCAAGTAGTGCATCACGGTCTTTGTCGCTTCGATATACAGGCTTTACATGCATCAAGCTATCGTAGCCATAACTGTCTTGGTCTGTGAAGACTAGATTACCCAAGGCCACATCAGCGGTAACGCTTATACCATCAGCTTGTGCTGATTCAATCATGCTCAAGGCATTGGCACTCGTGATGCGACTGAAGTGAAGTTGGATACCGGTTTCTTTGGCCAAGATAAGATGAGTTGCGAGTGCGCAGGTTTCGGCGCTTTCTGCTACACCGGCTAAACCCAACTGGCTGCTCGTGGCGCCCTCATGCATATTGCCGCTTTGCGCTAATGCTTGATCTAGTGGCGTGACAATCACAGGAATGTTCATGCCCGCCGCATAGTGGTAACACTGTTTAATCACGTGGCTATCTTTAAACGCGTAATCTAATTGCGCCAATGCGATACAGCCTGCTTCTTTCAAGCTGTTCATATTACTCAACTGTTCGCCTTCTAAACCAGCAGTTAAAGCACCCAAAGGTTTTACTTGGGTGAAACCAGCTTCTTTGGCTTTTTCAACAATCATTTTGCTCACAGCGGCGCTATCTACGACTGGTTTAGTATCTGGCGCGCTGCATAACATCGTAATACCAGAACGAGCAGCCGCTTGTGTTTCTGAGCGAATATTTCCCTTTTGTGCGAATCCGGGTTCCGCTAAAAAAGCAAGACGATCAACTAAGCCCGGAATCACTAACTTACCTTGAGCGTCAATGGTTTCTTCTGCTTTAAAACCTGCAGGGGCTGTTTCAATGGCCACGATGCGATCGTTTTCGATGAAGAGATCGGCGACTTTGTCGAGTTTTTGTTTTGGATCTAGTAAACGTCCGTTTTTAATATGCAAAGTATGCTGATGAGTGACTTTCATGTTTAGCCCTCCTCCTGCGCAAGTTCTTGTGTTTGACCACTCATGGCCATTGCCATGACGGCCATGCGCATGGGGATGCCATTACTCACTTGTTTTAAAATTACGCTTTGCGGGCCGTCTGCCACTGCACTTTCAATCTCTACACCGCGGTTGATCGGCCCCGGATGCATGACGATGGCTTCAGGGTGGGCGTATGCCAGTTTGTCAGTCGTAAGACCAAACAGTTTGTAGTATTCCGATTCACTCGGCAGGAGGGCGTTTTGCATGCGTTCTTTTTGCAGACGCAGCATGATAATGACATCCACCCCTTTCAAACCCTGTTTTAAATTATTGAAGGCGCGTACACCTAAGCTTTCGATGTCATGGGGAAGCAAGGTATTCGGTCCGACCACACGCACTTCTCTCGCGCCCAGTGTTTTTAGTGCGTGAATTTGTGAACGTGCCACTCGGCTATGCAAAATATCACCAACGATAGCCACACTTAAGTCCTTAAAGCTGCCTTTTTCACGGCGAATGGTCAGCATATCGAGCATGGCTTGTGTCGGATGCGCATGGCGGCCATCACCGGCGTTAATAACAGCGACATTCGGAGTAATGTGCTGAGCAATAAAGTGGGCTGCTCCCGAGTCAGCATGACGAACAACAAACATATCACTGTACATGGACTCTAAATTCCACAATGTATCCATTAAGGTTTCACCTTTGCTGGTTGCACTGCGGGCGATATCCAAATTAAGAATGTTAGCGCTAAGACGTTTAGCGGCGAGTTCGAAAGTAGAGCGTGTACGTGTAGAGTTTTCAAAAAATAAATTAACGACGGTTTTGCCGCGCAATAGTGGAACCGTTTTAACACTACGCGCTTGAGTGCCGATAAAACTATCGGCGGTGTCTAGAATCTCGGTGAGAATCTCCTGGCTTAACCCTTCAGTGGTCAAAAAATGCTTTAAACGGCCTTCCTGATTTAGCTGTATTTCACTGGGGTTCATGAGCGTTTCTCTTCAATATTCATGAGGTGTAGTTGCAAGGGATCTGGGCCGCTTAGTTTTACTCGCTGTTTGGCTTGGAGTTCAATTTGAGAGCCAATAATATCCGGTTGAATCGGTAAGTCCCGTTGGCCAACATCGATCAAGCATGCCAGTAGAATTTTTTGCGGACGGCCATAATCAAATAACTCATTCATGGCGGCGCGAATGGTTCGTCCTGACATTACAACGTCGTCAACAAGAATAATGGTTTTGCCCTCTACTTCCGGAAGTTCACTGCTTTTAACTTCTGGGTGTAAGCCTTTTTGTGTGAAATCATCGCGATAAAAACTAATATCTAAAAGACCTAGCTCGGTATTGAGCTTCAATTCTTGATGAAGAGTTTGTGCTACCCAAGCACCACCTGTGTGAATACCAACTATGATAACGTCGTTGCTATTTGTATCCACTTGATTGCGAATGGCGTTTGCCATATCACTGATTAACGCGGTGGGTTGCAGGTTTGATTGGGTTGTGGCCATTTTGGCTCCGTCTAATCTGCGTACTATTTATTGATTTTGTGATTGTTCGCTTAAAGGAAATTCACTTAACCATGTTTCTAAAATAAATTGCGCTGCAAGTTCATCTACAGGGTCTGATTTATAGTGCCCTTTGTGTCCTTGTTGTCTGGCAATGTGTTTGGCTTCAAATGTGGTTAGGCGTTCGTCTATTGTATAGCTGGGTAAGCCATAGCGTCCATGTAAACGCTTACTAAATTTATTGGCGCGACGGGACATGTCGCTTTCGCTGCCGTCCATGTTGAACGGAAGGCCAACGACAAAACCGTCGGGTTGCCATTCTTCTACTAATGCGTCCAATTGTTCCCAGTTAGGTTTCCCATCTTTGGCATTAATGCAGCTAATACCTTGTGCTTGTTGCGTAAGTCTTTGTCCCATGGCGACACCCATGCGCTTGGTGCCAAAATCAAAACCCATCACGCGCTTGATTTTTTCTGTCGGCTTATCGTCAGGCATGGCCAGCTTCACCAGAGATAAGGCTCATGTCTACGCCAATTCTGCTGGCGGCTTTTTCTAGCATTTGATCCATGGGGGTATGGAATAATAATTCTTCGTCAGCAGGAACGGTCAGCCATGCATTCTGTATTAATTCTTGCTCTAGCTGACCGGCTTCCCAGCCGGCGTAGCCAAGGCAAATTCGCACATCATCAGGGCCAGAACCGAGCGCTAACTGACTTAGAATATCTTTCGACGTGGTGAGTCGGATGTCACCATTGATGACCATATTTTGTAATTCTGATTCGCTACCGCGATACAGCACAAAGCCTTGTTCTGGGCTGACGGGTCCGCCTTGTAGGATAGGAAAGTGAATGGGCTTGTCGGTTTCGATGTCTAGTTCAGATAATACGTCTGTTAATTCAATACCCATTGGTTTGTTGAGTACCAAGCCCATGCTGCCTTGTTCATTGTGGTCACATATATAGCAAACACTGTGACCAAAATACGGATCACTGAGACTGGGCATTGCGAGCAAGAGGTGATGCTTTAAATTACTGGTAGAGTCCATTAAGGATCCTCAGATTTTTGACTGGCACGCTAGCTGTTAGTTGAAAACAGAGTTTGTTTAAATTGCCACGTGCGAATAATTTCAAGTACGTCGGTGTTCTTGCGCATTTCATCGCTGAAAGGCGCGAACGGTGCTGCTAGGCGCACAATCTGTTTGGCCGCATTGTCTAAGACGCTATGTCCTGATGATTCGAGAATCTGCATCTCGTGGATAGTACCATCTGCGCGAACCGATACTAATAAGCGTAGGCTGCCGGAGATGTTTTGTCTTTTTGCTTCCACTGGATAATTGAGATTGCCTACAGATTCGATTTTACGTAACCACTGGTTCATATACAAAGCGTCGCTACTCTGACGGGTAGAGGTTGCAGTCAGTCTACGAGTGCGCGGCTTTTTGCTTAACGTTTGGCGTTGGCGATCCAGTTTCGCTTCGAGGCTGGCAATCTCTAAGCTGCGCTCGAGCAGGCTTTTTGTGGGCCCTTGTGGTAAGTCAAAGGCTTCAATTTCTTGTTGTAATCGACGGCTATCAACAAAAAAGTCTGAGTCGATGGAGGTAATGTTGGCGCGATCATGAGGCACGGGTTTTTGTGCGCTGGCCTTTTGCTGTACAGGTTGCGTGCGTTGAATTTCCTCTGCAGCATAATCAGCCAGCTCTGTTGTGGTCATTTCTGCGCGTTCGTTTAACGATCCGCTGCCAACTTGATTGCTTTGGGCGAGAAAATCGGCTTCATCAGGAGCGTCCTGCTGATGGGTTTGCGCCAGTGTGACGTCAAGAGTGGTTGCGCTATTTTGTTTTTCCGGAATAGCAAAGCCAATGCCAAAGATGATGAGCAGGTGCACAATGCCAGCTAGGAAGATAGCAAAGCTGAAGCGATCATAATCGTTGACGGCTGCGGTTTGACTCATGTTGACTCACTCAAAATTTGAGCCATATTTTGCCAAAAGAGCCATAGCAAAGCTACGACTCTTAGCACATATCAACGGATTTATGCTGCGTTATTGGCTATTCACTGCGTTAGGCGCTTCTCGATCGCGTCCATCAACATCATAGAAACATCAAGCCCTGAATCTCTTGATATTTCGCGAACACAGGTGGGGCTGGTGACATTCACTTCCGTTAAATAGTCGCCGATGACGTCCAGGCCAACAAAGACCAGGCCTTTTTCCTTCAAATAAGGCCCCACTTTTTCCGCAATCCAACGATCTCGATCACTCAAGGGTTGTGTTACTCCTTGGCCGCCTGCAGCTAAGTTTCCGCGAGTTTCACCGCTTGATGGAATACGTGCTAAACAATGCTCAACAGGTACTCCATCAATCATAAGAATGCGCTTATCCCCTTTGCTGATTTCGGGCAAATATTTTTGCGCCATAATCATTTCATGGCCAAATTTGGTTAAGGTCTCAATGATGACACTGATGTTTGGATCGTCTTCTTTTAGGCGAAAAATTGAAGAGCCACCCATGCCATCTAGTGGTTTGAAAATGACGTCTTTGTGTTTCTTATGGAAGGCTTTAAGTTGCTCAGCATTGCGTGTTACTAAGCCTTCTGGACAACATTCTGGAAAAGCAGTGGCGTAGACCTTTTCGTTGCAGTCGCGCAGGCTTTGCGGTTTGTTGATGATGAGGCTGCCTTGTTGCTCGGCACGTTCCAGAATGTATGTACTGTAAATGTACTCGTTGTCGAATGGGGGGTCTTTGCGCATCATAACGATATTCATATCGCTTAATGGCCGGTACTCATATTCACCGCGTTCGAACCAATGCTCAGGATCCATAAACACTTTAATTGGTGCCATTCTAGCCATGGCTTGACCTTGCTCAAGAGCAAGGTCACTTTGCTCCATATAATATACCTGCCAGCCTTTACGCTGTGCGGCATCCATTAAAGCAAGTGTGGTGTCTTTTTTGTAACTAATGGACTCAATTGGGTCCATGATGATACCGATTTTAATGCTCATATACTTGCGCCAATCCAATCTTAGTTTTCAGGTATTGTACTTACAGAATGAATAAAAACGAGCATCAGACTGTTTTAAGCACTTCGCAAATGGCCGACAACCCTATAGAATGCGCATCCCGAGTATGGTACAAAGTAGCGTTGTGACTCAATGGCTTGTCACGAACAATAATAAACGAGAATGACCTGCAATAGGCTGATTTATGGCGGATAATTTTGAAAGCATTAAGGTGATGGTAATCGATGATAGTAAAACCATACGCCGCACCGCTGAGACCTTATTAAAGAAAGTCGGATGTAGTGTAATTACCGCCACAGACGGCTTTGATGCTTTGGCAAAGATTGCCGATAACCAACCTAATATCATTTTTGTCGATATCATGATGCCTCGACTCGATGGCTATCAAACCTGTGCTTTGATCAAAAATAATTCTAATTTTAAAGACACGCCAGTGGTTATGTTGTCCAGTAAGGACGGCCTATTTGATAAGGCCAAGGGCCGAATTGTAGGTTCAGATCAGTATCTGACTAAGCCATTCAGTAAAGAAGAGTTATTAGGAGCTATCCGCGACCACGTAAAGTAAGCGGAAGCTAACAGCAAATTATTGCTATTGATTAATTACAGATTAAGTTGAGGTTTATATATGGCGCGCGTGCTGATTGTAGATGATTCGCCTACCGAAATGTTTACTCTAAAATCCATGCTAGAAGCAAAGGGTTTTGAGGTTTTGGAAGCGGATAATGGCGCTGATGGTGTTGCTTTGGCGCGCGAAGAGCTGCCAGATGTGGTGCTAATGGACATTGTTATGCCTGGTTTGAATGGTTTCCAAGCAACGCGTCAATTAACAAAGGATGCGAAAACTGAGCATATCCCAGTGATCATTGTAACGACCAAAGACCAGGAAACAGATAAGGTTTGGGGTCAGCGTCAAGGTGCTAAAGGTTATTTAGTTAAGCCGGTTACAGAAGACCAGCTTGCAGAAACCATTCAAAGCGTCATTGACGGCGAGTAATCGAGGTTTTCATGACGCCATTTGCGCTACTCCAAGATATCGCCCAGCGCTGTCGCTCTCATGCGGCAGACTTACCCTCTCGTACTGAGGCGGTTGAGTATTGGCGTGGCGTTGGTTTTGTCCTGTCGGGGCGTCGATTTGTTGCGCCCATGAATGACATTACGGAAATATTGACAGCTCCTAAGCTAACCCAAGTTCCTGGTGTGAAACATTGGGTTGAAGGTGTGGCTAACGTTCGTGGTCGACTAGTGCCAGTTATGGATCTGGCGACATTTTTAAGTGAGCCTCATGGCACTCAGAGAAACAAGCGAACCTTGATTATAGAAAAAGGCGAATTGCTGAATGGATTGGTGGTAGATGCTGTGCTAGGTATGCAGCATTTCCCAGTTGATTCTATGGAGTCGCCTGATAGAGCAGAATTAACTGAAAAAATAACACCCTTCATAGAAGGTGTTTTTGAGAGAAATGGCGAACAGTGGCCAGTGTTCAGCTTTGAGGCGTTATCAAAGGATGAACACTACATGGATATTGCGGTATAGTCTGGCCTAGCGCGTTAACAAGTCTTTACTATTTGAGTATTGTTTGAGGACGTTCTCGAATAGCTAAAAATAGAAGTCAGTCCCTGTCTACTGGTGGGAGTGACCAATAATAACGAAAACGAGTCGTAGTAAACGGTTGCGGAGATTGAATACATGAAAGCGAGTGCAGGCAGTGCAATCCTGTCCACATTACTGAATAACACTGCACGATTGGGCTTTATTGCTGCCTTCGTAGTCTTCATCTTGGCGTTCTTGGGTATCACCATTTTCGTACAGTATAAGACCGATCAGGATGCCCAATATATTTCCCATTCGGGCGAGTTGCGCGTACTGTCACAGCAGATCGCGAAGAACGCCGTTGAGGCCGCCGCTGGTAAGGAAGAAGCTTTCCGATTATTGCGAAGCGCGCGTAACGGCTTTGAAACGCGTTGGGGTTATCTGAAAAACGGTGACGAGCAAACCGGTCTGCCGCCAACTGATGTAGAAGGTGTTAATGAGCTGAATGCCTTGTGGCTAGATGTAAGTGACTCCGCCGATCGAATTCTAGAAACGCAGGACACCGTACTTTCTCTGCACGAAGTTGCCGCGACGCTATCTGAAACTATCCCTCAGTTACAAGTGGAATACGATGAGGTTGTTGAGATTCTTTTGGACAATGAAGCGCCTGCCGAGCAGGTTGCGGTTGCCCAGCGTCAGTCATGGTTAGCAGAGCGTATCGTTCGTTCGGTAGGTAAAGTATTGTCTGGTGGTGATGACGCTGTAATGGCGGCGGATAGCTTTGGTCGAGATGCCAACTTATTCGGACGCGTTTTGAACGGCATGATCGAAGGTAATGTGGCGATGAATATCAAGCCGGTTACCGACCCCGCGGCAATTGATTCTCTTGCCGAAATTTCTGAGCTGTTTGAATTCGTCGCCGGTTCCGTTGATGAGATTTTGGAAACGTCTCCAGAGCTTTTCCAAGTTCGTGAATCAGCAAATACGATCTTTACCGAATCACAAAACATGTTGAGTCAAACTTCAACACTAACAGAGCGCCACGAAGAACGTTCTGACACTTGGACTGTGCTGCAAACCATTGGTTATTTATTGGCTGTTATTGCACTAATTATGTTGGGTGGTGTGGGTTATGTGTCCTACCAAGATACTCAGAAAAACTTAAAGCAGGAAGAAACCAAGAACGAAGCCAACCAAATGGCGATCTTGCGTCTTCTTGATGAACTAGCTGACCTCGCAGATGGTGACTTAACAACGCAGGCTACGGTAACCGAAGATTTTACAGGTGCCATTGCTGACTCCATCAACTTCGCAATCGACCAGATGCGTGCGCTTGTAACTGCGATTAACGAAACAGCGGTACAGGTAGCATCGGCAGCACAAGAAACTCAGTCTACGGCGATGCACCTTGCAGACGCCGCAGAGCACCAAGCGCAAGAGATTGCCGGAGCTTCCGCAGCTATTAATGAGATGGCGGTGTCCATCGACCAAGTATCTTCCAACGCATCTGAATCAACCTCGGTTGCGGAAAGATCGGTAACCATCGCAAACAAAGGTGCTGAAGTAGTACAGGCAACCATCAACGGCATGGACAACATTCGTGAGCAGATTCAAGAAACCTCTAAGCGTATTAAACGTCTGGGTGAATCTTCTCAAGAGATCGGTGACATCATCTCTCTAATTACCGATATCGCAGACCAAACAAACATTCTTTCTCTTAACGCTGCGATTCAGGCATCCATGGCCGGTGATGCAGGTCGAGGCTTCGCCGTGGTAGCGGATGAGGTACAGCGCCTCGCAGAACGTTCAGCAGCAGCAACTAAGCAGATTGAAGCTCTAGTTAAAACCATCCAGAACGATACGAACGAAGCAGTTATCTCCATGGAACACACAACTGCAGAGGTGGTACGCGGTGCTCGCCTAGCACAGGATGCGGGTGTTGCGCTTGAAGAAATCGAAACCGTATCGAAAAATCTCGCTGATTTGATCCAGAACATCTCAAACGCAGCACGCCAGCAGTCGTCCTCGGCGGGTCACATTTCCAATACGATGAACGTAATTCAGGAAATCACGTCGCAAACATCATCAGGTACCACAGCAACGGCTAAATCCATCGGTAACCTTGCAGAGATGGCGACGAAGTTGCGTGAATCGGTAGCTGGTTTCAAGCTACCTGAATCAAACTCGTAACTAGGTGATCGCAGTGTCATCACCAGGCTGGACGCTACAAGCCCTGCCGCAAATGAGTGATCAGCAGTTCCAGCAATGGCAGGAACTGCTGGAAGATCGAACAGGTATCTTTCTCGCCGAGCAGCGCAAATCGTTATTGCAATCCAGTTTAATGACGCGAATGCGGGAATTAGAATGCACAGACTATCAAGAATATTATGATCAGATTGTGCATGGCCCTATGGGACGCATTGAATGGGCGAAGTTGATTGATCGCTTAACGGTTCAGGAAACTCGTTTTTTTCGCGACCCAGAAGCGTTTAAGTATGTTGCTCAGTTTATTCAATCACAACGGGATCATATCGATCGCAAAAATCCATTGGATATATGGAGTGTCGGTTGTTCCAGTGGTGAGGAAGTATATAGCCTAGCGATGCTAGCTCATGAGGTCCTAAGTCAAACGGACCAACAAGAAGAATTTATGATCACGGGTACGGATATCAGTGTGCCTGTGTTAAATAAAGCAAGAGAAGGATTGTACTCCTCGCGTCGGGTTGAGGTGCTTAACCAGCATTATCTCGATACGTACTTCGATGAGGAACCTAAAGGCTATTCAGTAAAGCCCGAGGTTAAACGTCAAACTTGCTTTGCCCAAGTTAACGTTTTGGAAATAGATCAGTCACCGCAAACGCAGCGACATATTATCTATTGCCAAAACTTATTAATTTATTTTCGTCGCTGGCGACGTCAGGAAATATTGAATCAACTAGTTGATCGATTGTTACCTGGAGGTTTACTTTTGATTGGAATGGGGGAAATTGTGGAGTGGCAACACCCGCAATTAACACCGGTCAAAGGTGAATCCGTTACGGCGTTCATTAAGCGAAAAATATAGTATAAATAGGATGCGGAGCCACTATGGGCGATCGCCACGATTACGTTGCCCTTGATTGGGTCAAAGGCGAAATAGAAGAAGTCTTAAAACAAGCTCAGTATGAACTGGAGGCTTATGTAGAAGCACCAGACGATACCGCGCGCATGAAATTCTGTCTGACGTATTTACACCAAGTACGTGGTACGTTGCAGATGGTCGAATTCTATGGTGCAGCTATGCTGGCCGAAGAGATGGAGGCTGTTGCGCAAGCTTTGTTGAGTGATCAAGTCGCTGACGCCAATGAGGCTCGTCAGGTCTTGATGCAAGCAATTTTACAATTACCGAATTATCTTGATCACATAAAACTCGGGCGTCGCGACCTTCCTGTTGTTCTACTCCCTGTTCTCAATGATTTGCGTGGTGCTCGCGGCGAAGCGTTACTATCAGAAACGTCTTTATTCCAACCCTCAATAGAAACCCGCCAACCGCTTACGGATGCACAAGAACGTCAGTTTTCTGATAAACAATTTGTCGATCTTTTGCGTAAGCTTCGACAGATGTATCAGGTAGCCTTACTAGGTTTATTGAAAGGCAAAGATGTCGATCAAAATACGCAGTACTTGCATAAAGTAGCTGCGCGATTAGCTAAACTTTTTCAAAAAAGCCAAGCACAAGACTTATGGCACGCTGCGGCAGCGGTGCTTGAAGGTGTCGCAAGTAATGGTATTGCGTTAAACAGTGCTGTTAAAGAACTGTTGAAAAAGCTTGAGCCAGAGTTGAAAAAAGTGGTTACTCAAGGTCCTAGCTCGTTGAATGCGCGCAATGACGAGTTGCTCAAGAACTTACTTTTTTATGTGGCGAAATGCGATATCAATACACCTCGTATTGAGCAAATTAAGCAAGACTTTAATCTTAAGGACGCGTTACCCACACAAGACGAGGTGACAGCAGAACGCAAAGCACTTAAAGGTCCAGATAAAGCAACCATGGGTAGCGTTGCGACTGCCTTGATTGAAGAAATTACAACGCTCAAAGAGCGATTGGATCTATTAGTTCAAGACAAAGAAGCGACCTCAGAGCAGCTTGCACTTTTGATTCCTGCTTTCAAGCAAATCACCGATACCATGGGGATGCTGGGTCTCGGCACGCCACGAAAAGTGATACAGGATCAGTTTGACTTCATTAGTCAGTTTGTTGCAGAAGGCCAAACGGCTAGCAATGTTCAATTGATGGATGTGGCCGGTGCGTTGCTGTATGTGGAGGCATCGCTCACCGGATTAAGTGATCGCTTTGGCGGTGAACCTGCAACGGCAGAAGCCCAGCAGTTGGGTGAAGCTCAGCACGTTGTATTGCGCGAATCGAAGCAAATCATTGAAAAAGTGAAAGAGCTGGTTGTGGAGTATGCAAAGGGTGGAGAGTTATCACTGCTTGCGGATGCCGCCGATCAGTTGATGAATTTACGTGGCACCTTGATTATGGTCCCACAGGTGGATGCGGCAGATATTGCACGTTACTGCTCCAATATCTTGCATAAACATGTTAATCAAAATGAACGCCCATCAGCCGCGTTATTAGAAGTTTTGGCTGAATCATTAAGTGGTGTTGAATATTTCTTAGAGCGTGTTGATGACGATGCGCAACAAGATAGCAATGGTATTTTGCTGCGTGCGAAAGAAGTCATTTTGCCATACATACCTGCGCAGGATTTATCCCCTGATGAACCGGTTGTAGCACAAGATGCATTAGAAGATGACCTCGAAGAAGTCTCATTAGAAGTGTCTAGTGATGATGGGCTAGAAACAGATTCGCAAACAAGGTTACAAGCTGCTGATAGTGCATATGAAGCTTCAGAGGATAGCGAAGCAGCATTAGAAACGATTACGTTGGACGATGTTTCCATACAAGAAACCGAACCTGAGGTTATCGATTTTGCTTCCATAGAACAGCCTGAAGAATGGGATGTCAGTGCAGAAGATGCATTAACTGCGGCATTGGAAGAACAACCAGACAATGAATTTGTCACGGTAGAACCAGAACAAGTAGCCGTTGAGCAACTAGCACCTGTTGCAATGGAAGATGACGATGATGATTTGATTGACGATGAGATTATCGAAATTTTCCTAGAGGAAGCTGAAGAAGTATTAGAAACCATTCATGAATTTTGGCCAGCCTACAAAGGCGATACATCAGATGAAGAAGCTCTGATCACAACTCGTCGAGCTTTCCATACTTTGAAAGGCAGTGGGCGAATGGTCAGTGCCAGTGATATTGGCGAGACTGCTTGGGCGATTGAAAACATGTTCAATCGTCTCATTGACCAAACCATTCAATTAAGTGATGAACTATTCACGATTGTTGATTACGTGATTGAGCAATTGCCAAGTCTCATTGAAGCGTTTAAGCATCGCCATGTATGTCCATTGGATGTAGAAGCGATTCAAGAATACGCCAACAAAATTGCCAAAGGTGAAGTTGCTGGAGAATGGCATGGAGCGGCAAAAAAGTTTGAGCAAGATTCGCAAAATTTAGCCACCACAGTCGAATCCTCTGCAAAGTTAGAGAGTCATGACGGGATTTCAGAGACAGAAACCAATGACCAAAACATGGACCAAGCATTGCTAAGTGTATTTAGCAGTGAGGTAACCAGCCACTTAAAAGTGGTGGCAGAATTTATTGAAACTGCACAGAGTGAAGATTATCAAATAGACTTGAACGATGATCTACAGCGAGCGTTACACACTTTGAAAGGTAGTGCGCATATGGCGCATATCGAACCGATAGCAGAAGTGGCAGCGGGTTTAGAAAACTTTACAAAAGACCTAAGGGCTTATCACATTGAGCCTAGTGCAGAAATCATACATTTCTATATCCGAGGTAAGGAATTACTGGATCAAGGCTATCAGCAACTGGATTCAACGCCCTATGCGGAGATCCCCGGCAGTCAAGATCTAAATGCGGACCTGATCCGTTTTGTCGATCAAGTACGCACCGATGTGGCGGAAGACTCTGGTCAGAAGAACAAAGGTCAAGTTGATCCTCAAGTGCTGTCCATCTTCTTGTCCGAGGGCATGGACATTATTAATGAAGCGGAAGACTTAATGGATGATTGGAAAGCTCATCCAGATAATTCCGAATTGTTGCTGACCCTCATTGATGAAATGCAAACCCTAGAAAAGGGTGCTCAGATGTCTGAGCTTCCTCCTTTAGTCGCTTTGTGTCAGGCATTGCAAATAGCCTATCAGCGCATCAAGGATGAAGCTTTGGCGGCCGATAGTGAACTTGCTAAAACCATTATTGATGCTCATGAAGCTCTACTGAATATGATGGATATGGTGGCTGCAAGCCAAGCCATCGTGCCTGCAAAACAACTGATCGCAGATCTCACTGGTGAGGTCCCTGTCGATTCTGAAGAAGAATACAAGCAATTAGTCCCAGACAATTCTGATTTGGATGATGGTCCTGTGACTTTGGATATTCCACAGGTGGAAGTGAGGGAAGAAGTTATTCAGCAGGATATTGATCCAGAGTTATTAGAGATCTTTTTAGAAGAAGCGGAAGAACTTTTAGACTCCATCTCTGAAGCCCTGAATGACTGGAAACAAGATCCATTAAATTTAATTAAAGTTGCTGAATTGCAGCGTGACTTGCATACCTTTAAGGGCGGCGCGCGTATGGCAGAAATTAATGCCATTGGCGACTTAGCGCATGAGTTAGAAGACTTGTATGAAGGGCTCAGTCTCGGACGCTTAACCGCAACCCCTCAGTTATTTGAGTTACTCCAAATTTGTCATGATCGTTTGGCTGATATGGTCGCAGCCTTGCAAGATAATCAAGGCATGCGCCCAGCTCCAGAACTGATTACTGCCATTCAACTATTTATTGCTGGTGAGTCGCTGGAAGTACCATCGCAAGCTAACGCGATTGATGAGACATCAACTGCAAGTGATGAAGATAGTTTGGCTGATCCTTCTGCATCTGCAGTGAAACCATTGCAGGAGACTCAGTCAGTCACAGTTGAGAGTCTGGCAATAGACGCAGATGAGGAAGTAATCGAGATCTTCCTTGAAGAAGCCGACGAATTGCTAGAAGAATTGGATGGTTTATTGCAGCAGTGGCAACAATCACCTGAAAATCTAAGCACGAACGAAGCTGTGCAGCGTGTTTTGCATACGCTGAAAGGCGGTGCACGCATAGCTGGTTTAGTCGATATTGGTGACATGGCGCACCATATGGAGACTGAATTGCAAAAACGTCTCACGGAAAAACGTCCTGGTGATGAAGCCTTGTTCAACAGTCTACATGAACAATATGATTTCATAGCGGGTCGTATTGAACATGTACAAGAGTGGTTTAATGCAGGTGCTTCAGAGCCACTTATGGTTCAGGTCGAGAATGCTGTTCAGAGCAACGAGAATACCGATAGCGATCGAGCCGAAGTGCTATCTCAGCCGCAAACCAATGTTGTGCCATTGCGACCACAACCCGACGCCGAGGAGAATACGTCGAAAACGACGACTGCGCCAATTGTACCTCAGGCCGAGAATAATCAAGTAGTTGCTCAGTCTTCACCGCAGCAACCGGTTAGTCGAACCGAGCAAGAGGCTCAAGGCAAACGTCAAGGCCCGCAGGAAATGATCAAGGTACCTGCTTCTTTGCTTGATGGTTTGGTTAACTTGGCAGGTGAAACATCGATCAGTCGTGGTCGTTTAGAGACTCAAGTTACAGATTTCTCTTACACATTGGATGAAATGGACGCCACCTTGGATCGCTTGCGCGACCAGCTTCGACGTTTAGATATGGAAACCGAGGCTCAGGTGCTTTTCCGTCGTGAACAACAAGGTCCAGAATATGAAGATTTTGACCCATTGGAGATGGACCGCTATAGCCAGTTGCAGCAACTGTCTAGGTCACTAGTAGAGTCGGCATCGGACTTAGCGGATTTAAAATCGACACTTTTGGATAAGACCCGTGATGCAGAAACATTATTGCTTCAGCAATCGCGCGTAAATACCGAATTGCAAGAAGGTCTAATGAAGACTCGAATGGTACCGTTTAGTCGTTTGGTACCGCGTCTACGTCGTATCGTGCGTCAAATCAGTACAGAATTGGGCAAACAGGTCGAGTTGCATGTCAGTAATGCTGAAGGCGAAATGGACCGTAGCGTACTAGAGCGTCTGATTTCTCCTCTAGAGCACATGCTACGTAACGCTGTAGACCATGGCTTGGAATCGACTGAACAGCGTAAAGCTGCAGGTAAATCAGAAACCGGTAATATTTATTTAAGCCTTTCCCGTGATGGCGGTGACGTAGTACTGCGTTTAGCCGATGATGGTGCAGGTATTAATGTTGATGCAGTGCGTCGCAAAGCGATTGATCGTGGATTGATTGATCCAAGTGTGAAAATGCCGGATCAAGAAATCTATCAGTTTATCCTTCAAGCGGGTTTCAGTACGGCTGAACAAGTGACACAGATCTCCGGCCGTGGCGTAGGCATGGACGTTGTGAATAGTGAGATCAAACAAGTAGGCGGCACGGTTGTGATTAATTCACAACAGAATCAAGGCACTGAGTTCGTCATTCGATTGCCGTTTACAGTATCGGTAAACCGAGCACTTATGGCGAAAGTCGGTGACGCTTTGTTCGCAATACCACTTAACAATATTGAAGGTATTGTGCGCGTGAGTGCCAACAACTTGCGTGAGCTACTCAAACAGGATAAGCCGACTTATCACTATGCAGGTCGTGAATACCAGTTAGAGTATTTAGGTCGCCTATTGCGCGATGAAAACATGACGCGCCTGCCCGAAGACAATACGCCGATGCCTGTCGTGCTTGTGCGTGGTTCTTCGCCTGCTGCGATTCAAGTGGATACATTGATGGGTTCACGGGAAATTGTTGTAAAAACCTTAGGGCCACAGTTTAACTCTGTAGTGGGTGTATCGGGTGGTACCATCTTGGGTGACGGTAGCGTAGTGATCATCTTGGATCTACCGAACATGATGCGTCATGTGAATACTCTTGAATATCAACAGCACATGGCTATTGAACACGAGCAGGAAGCCGAACTGGAAGCGGTTGAGCTGGCTCGTCAAAGCGATGTGACATCAATACTGGTTGTGGATGACTCCGTAACCGTACGTAAAGTGACGACCCGTCTTCTAGAGCGAAATGGCATGGAAGTTCGTACGGCGAAAGATGGTGTAGATGCCATGGCAACTCTGCAGGAGTACAAGCCGGACTTAGTGTTGTTGGATATAGAAATGCCGCGTATGGATGGTTTCGAGGTAGCTTCGCAAATGCGTCATAGCCAGGCATTGAAAGAGATTCCGATTATTATGATCACGTCGCGTACCGGTGAAAAACACAAGGAACGGGCTATGGCTATTGGCGTGACAGACTACATGGGTAAGCCATTCCAAGAGGATCGACTTTTGGAAGCTATTGCTGAATACACAGGGCATCGTGGGTGACAACAGCATTAAAACTAGCGGTAGTTGCGGAAGATAATCTACAGCAACATCGCTTACGGTCTGCTTTGGCGGATTTTGGTTGTGAAGTAATTAGTCTCAGTGCTCGTAGCCTTGAATTGAAAGGCATTGATCACGAAGTTTCTGCATGGCTGGTCGATTTACGTGAAGATGATCAGTTGCTAGAACCGTTTTTAGATTTAGAGCAACCTGTCTTGTTTGGCTTTGAAGCAGCGCCCAGTAAGCAAGACAAGGCGTATCCTAAATGGGAAAAGCGATTATACGCAAAGATAAAGCAATTATTAGGTCGCGATATTTTATCTCAGTCCGCTTTGTCTCAGGATCGTTTAGAAGCCATTAGCCAATTAGAGAAGCGCAGTGAATCCTTACCTTTACCGGATAAGGTCGCACCAAATAAAGGTACTGTGGCAGAAAACGTTTGGGTTATTGGCAGCTCGCTAGGCGGGCCTGAAGCAGTTAAAGAATTTTTAGATAGTTTGCCAGAAGGATTGCCCGTTGGGTTTGTTTATGGGCAGCATATCGATAATCAATTTGTGTCTGTTTTGGCCAATGTATTGGGGCGGCACTCTCCGTTTACATTGAAAGTTGCTGAAGCGGGAATGCGTTTAAATAACGGAGAAGTTTTAATTGCTCCAGCAGACAAAGAGATCACCTTTATCGATGGGCAAGTTGTACTACTGGATAAACCTTGGCCAGGGCCCTATGGTCCATCTGTGGATCAATTGATCTTAAATACTCATGCAGCCTATCCAAGTGCTGGAGTATTGATATTCAGTGGTATGGGAAATGATGGTGCCGAGGCCGTAACCTGTTTGCAGGACAAAGGTATTTCCGTATTCGCCCAAGATAGCGATAGCAGCGCCAGTGCTGCCATGCCCGACGCCTGCCGAGAGACAGGTTCGGTAAGCTTTAGCGGAAACCCTTCAGCCATGGCGCAGCAACTTGTACAAGAAATATTAACCAGACAAATGACTCATGTATCAGTTGATACATCAATGAATGGAGCCAAATAGGGCATGCAGCACTTAAGCAATGACAATGCGCAAGATACCGCCTTATCGTGTTTGTTAATTCCTATGCAAGCAAGTCGTTTGGTTTTGCCTAACGTGACAGTGGCAGAGCTTATTCCTTTTCATGGGCCAACACCCAATGATGAAGTGGCGTCTTGGCTAATGGGCACGATTGAATGGCGCGGAGTCGATGTCCCCGTAATCAATTTTGAAGAGTACTGCGGACAAAAGGCAGGCTCGCAAGGTCAAGATCGGCGTATAGCGATTATCAATGCGCCTCATGGCGAGGCTGGCAAATTGAGATTTTTTGGAATTGTTACTCAGGGTCTACCGAGTTTGGTAAAACTTGAGCAAACGGCTATTAAAGAGAATCAGACCGCGGTTCTTGAGAAAGGTCATAAGATGGCCGTCACCCTAGAAACAGGCCACGGCATTATACCTGATATCGATGCTTTAGAAGCCGCTATTACTGAACAGCCTTGGCAATAACACGCTGCTTATTTAAATGCGTGTTCAATGCGAATGCTGGTTTGATTAATACCCAGTTCGATTGGAATGATAGGTAAAGGTTGAGCGATATTAATTGCATCTAGTACCGCTTGATTTAGAGCTTCGTGGCGACTACTTTCGATGGCCTTGGTCTCTGTAATAATACCGTCTTGATTGATTGTTATTTCGAAAACCACTTTGCCTTTTTGATTTAAGCGTTTAGACCACTCCGGATACTCAATACCCTCTTCTATAATTGCTCTTACTGTGCCTAGATAGGAGCCTAAAACTTTTTTGTACTGGGAACTGGATAACTTTTTGTCACTTTGCAGTGATTCAGGAAGTGATGGTTTAGCGACATAGGGTTGATCGTCGGAATTCGGATCAAATCGATAGCTAATGCTGATGTCCCACTGCTTACCTTCTAGGGCATCTGGTGGCAACAAGAAAGGCACCACTTCGGTTGTGGCTCTTTTCAGTTCGTTCACTAGTAGATCAGATGCTCCTTGGTCTTGAGCGTCTAATTTTTTAATTTCTGCTTGGCGATTAACTGTGAAGTTGACAGTAACCAAACCTTTTTGCCCAAATTGTCGTGCCCAAGCTGGATACTCAACGGCTTGATGAATTGCTCTGCGTAACTCCCACCGATAAAGCGCCAAATAGTAGTCTTGCTCGGCCTTGATTTGTGCCTTACTCTTTTTCTCTTTCGAGGGCGTTGTCGTACTCACAATCTTTTGTTTTTTAACGGGCTTGCGAATTACTTTTTTGGATGGTGGCTTAGTTGGCTTGCTCGCTCTAGCTTGCTTCTGTTGTGCTTTTTGTTTGGCTTCCTCCTCTGCCTTTTTTGCCGCTAGTGCTCGGGCTCGTTTTAGCTGTTGCTCCTTTTGAAACGCAGCGGCTGTTTCTTTTTCTGCTGCTATCCAGCTATTAACCATTGCCGTGCGATCACCGCTATAGCTCAGACTGTTGTAGCGATCGAGTAGCTGCTTGTGATCATCTGATAAGCTCAATATATTATTTTTAAATTCTCGAGATGGTGGTACTTGACCAATCCAAGCGTTCAATAGCGCATCGAATAATTGGGCGGTACTGGTCTTTACTACGGTTACATTGTTTATTGAAATTCGAGTACCTTCGGCAGGTAGGTAATCAATAATAACTTCATCGCCTTTGCTCAAATTATCTCTCAAAAAGCCAGTAAACCTGAGCAGTCCTTGTGTGTAATCGGGATCACTGGAGAATACATTATTGATGGCAATATCGTTTTGCCACTGCAAAGACCAACGGCGGGGACTCCAGCGTTTAGCTGTGACTCTTAAAGCCATTCTTTTACGATCTTGATTTTGTAAGATGCTCTGTGGATCATCATTGCTTTGCGACAAATATAAAGCGGCAATGTAGTACTCTTTGCGCAATTGTTGGTAGCTAGCAATACCGTTAAGAGTCAGTGCCACTGTGATTTGGCTAATAGACAGAAATAAAAGGCAAACAATAATCCGCGTCATATATAGCTTCCTAAACACCATTAAACAAAGCATAGACCAGATTATGTTGTAAGCTAAGAGAAGAGAACAATGAGAGTAGATTGATAATGCGTTTTTTGATTCATGTGCTAATAACGGCTTTCACAATGTCGTCTTTTGCAAAGGATACCGCTGATAATTCACAGGGTGAGTCATGGTTTGATTCATGGAAGCAGCGTATGAAAGAGGTAGAAACCAGTTACGAGGAGTGTGAGGTTCTTTACGAAGAAGTGCGTAACAGTGAATGTGCTAAGAAGATCAATCAACTATTCGGAGAGTTATATTTTACTGTAGGAGTGAGCTTTACCGAGCGCCAACTGAAATTTAAAAACGTTGATACCAATGACGATACCTTCATTTTATCCAGTGGCTATAAGCCACGCCCCATATTTTCAGCGACGTTTGCAGATCGCTTTATTGGAAGCTCCAATTGGGGCTATGGCTGGGGGTTTGAATATTTTGATGATTATGCATTTGAGCAGATCATTCGACCTGATGATAGTGGTAGCCAAACTCAGCGTATTGATTTAGGTACCTATAGCAGTATGAGTGTTATTGCGGTTAGCCCCAATGTGTTTTATGCATATGGCCGTAATGATGCGACTCCACAACGCTTTTTAAAAGTGGGTTTAGGCGGCCACCTTTTGTACAGTTCCGTACGCGGCCAAGCGTATATCACTGAGGATCCTGAGGATACTGATTGTTACGCGGTATCAGATCGACTGATTCGCGGCGAAGCAGTGAGTGCCAGTGAATTTCAAAATAATTGCGAGCGTGTAGCATTCGATGACGGTAGCTTTGGTGCGGGTGTTCAGTTCTATTTACAAGCTGATTGGCGACGCTGGCAATTAGCGCTATCGGCGAGTGTTTTCAATCACCGCAGTACAGATGGGTATCGTTTTTCTACTGAAGAATTAGCTTTAACGTTTTCACGCAAAATTCGCTTTTAATGCTGTATAAAAAGCACCCAATGGTCCATAGAAAAAACCCTGTTTATGCCAAATGAGTTCAGCAATCTATAGAGCTCTGTTTTATAATGCTTGTGTTTTTAAGGGTTGGTCACTACGCCCAATACCGAATAATAATTAATCACAAATTTCTATCTGACAGAGCATTTCATGGATCGTATTTTTTCTGCATTGGCCCAAGAGCTCAACGTACATTTAAATCAAGTACAAGCGGCAGTTGTCCTCCTCGACGAAGGCGCTACCGTCCCCTTTATCAGTCGTTATCGTAAAGAAGTGACAGGTGGCCTTGATGATGGTCAACTGCGCCAGTTGGAAGAGCGTCTTCGTTATATGAGAGAGATGGAAGATCGCCGAGCATCCATTCTTAAAAGCATTGACGAACAAGGTAAATTGACCGATGAGTTGAAGGCAGAAATTCTTAAGGCGGACACTAAGAATCGTTTAGAAGACTTGTATTTACCATACAAACAGAAACGCCGTACCAAAGGCCAAATCGCTATCGAAGCTGGGCTAGAACCATTAGCCGATTCTCTTTTACAGAATCCAAGTCTCAACCCGGAAACGGAAGCGAAAGCCTTTGTCGATGCAGATAAAGGCGTAGCCGATGAAAAAGCGGCTTTGGATGGCGCTAAGTTTATTCTTATGGAGCGCTTTGCACAGAGTGCGGATTTGTTGCAGCAGCTACGTGACTTCCTATGGCAAGAAGCGCAATTGAGCGTACGAGTCATGGCTGGTAAAGAACAAGAGGCGGCGAAATACCAAGATTATTTTGAGCACGATGAAGCGCTGAAAGGCGTGCCGAGTCACCGTGCGCTGGCAATTCTACGTGGTCGTAACGAAGGCTTCTTAAGTGTGAGCTTGGTTGTAGGTGATCCTAACGACAAATTATCCGCAAGTCCTTGTGAAGCCATGGTTGCAGGTTTTTATAAGATCGAGAACCAGGGCCGCGCTGCAGATCGCTGGTTGGCGGAAGTTGTGAAATGGACTTGGCGTGTAAAACTGCTAACGCATTTAGAAACCGAGCTTGTCGGGCGCATCCGAGAGAGCGCTGAAGAAGAAGCGATTAAAGTGTTTGCTACAAACTTAAAAGACTTATTAATGGCCGCCCCAGCCGGCTATAAAACCACACTTGGTTTGGACCCAGGTTTGCGCACAGGTTGTAAAGTGGCTGTAGTAGATGAAACTGGCAAGGTGTTAGATCATGGCGCCATATTCCCTCACCAGCCGCAAAATCAAATGCGTGAAGCTAAGGCGATTCTACGTGCTCTTTGTTTAAAACATGGTGTTGAATTAATCGCCATTGGTAATGGCACCGCCAGTCGCGAAACCGATCGCATGGTGGGTGAGTTGATGAAAGAGTACCCAGAACTAAAGATTCAAAAAATTGTTGTGAGCGAAGCGGGAGCTTCCGTTTATAGTGCTTCTGAGCTGGCGGCGAAAGAATTTCCAGAACTCGACGTGACCATTCGTGGTGCGATTTCCATTGCCCGTCGATTGCAAGATCCATTGGCAGAGTTGGTAAAAATTGAACCCAAAGCGATCGGTGTGGGTCAGTATCAGCATGACGTTAGTCAGCCAGCTCTTGCACGTAGTTTGGATGCCGTAGTAGAAGATTGTGTTAACGCTGTGGGTGTGGATCTCAATACGGCTTCAGCGCCACTCCTCACAAGAGTTTCCGGTTTGAACAGTACCATCGCCAATAACATTGTCAGTTTCCGAGAAACTAATGGAGCTTACGCAAGCCGAGCGGATTTGAAAAAAGTCCCGCGTTTGGGTGAAAAAACCTTCGAGCAGGCAGCGGGTTTCTTGCGTATCAATGGTGGCTCTAACCCTTTAGATGCCAGTTCAGTTCACCCAGAATCCTATGGCGTGGTTAAAAGCATTGCTAGCAAGGCGCAAAAAGATGTCGCTGCGATTATTGGTGACGGCTCTTTCTTGAAAGCAGTCAATGCAGCAGATTTTGTCAGCGACGAAGTGGGCTTGCCAACGGTTAAAGATATTCTTAGCGAACTAGAAAAGCCTGGGCGTGATCCACGTCCAGAATTCGTTACGGCAGAATTCAAAGAAGGCGTTGAGGAAATTAAAGACTTAAAAGACGATATGATTCTTGAAGGCGTGGTTAGCAATGTGGCTGCTTTTGGTGCTTTTGTTGATGTCGGCGTACACCAAGATGGGCTGGTCCATATCAGTATGATGAGTGATCAATTCATTGACGATCCGCGTCAGGTGGTTAAAGCCGGAGATGTTGTAAAAGTAAAGGTTATGGAAGTCGATGTGCCGCGTAAGCGAATCGCTTTGTCTATGCGTATGTCGGACAACGCTGCGGATTACCAAGCCGAGAAATCAACTCCACGCAGCGAGCGCAAGCCTAAAAATTCAGCACCGCGTCGATCGTCCTCCAAATCGCCAGAAGTACAACAGGGTGGTGGTATGGCTGCACTTTTCGCTCAAGCGCAAAAGAAAAAAGGCGGTCGTCTGTAGCGTATAAACAATGCGTTCCTATTGCTATACTTTTCCTATTCATTAAGCGGGCTATAATGGCCCGCATTTACTTTAGGATGAAGCGTTTTGGCACAATCCCCTAGCTTTGAGCAAACCCTCTCGGTATTGCAGGATCTTCCGTCTGCCAGCTTTCGTTTTAAGCGCGGCATCGAGAAAGAAGGACTGCGCGTCCTTCCCAATGTGCATATTAGCCAGCGTCATCATCAAAAGGCTCTTGGCAGTCCGCTGACACATTCCAGTATAACGACCGATTACAGTGAAGCACTCTTAGAGTTTATCACTCCAGTCTCTGAAGACGCCGAATCGGTCCTACAGTATCTTCAAGATGTTCATAGCTTTGTTTCAAGTGAGATCGATGATGAGATAATCTGGCCCGCTTCCATGCCCTGTATTATCGAAGATGAGTTAGATGTGCCTATTGCTGAATACGGTACATCCAATATCGGTCAAATGAAACATATCTATCGGCACGGATTGTGGCATCGATATGGGCGAAAGATGCAATGCATCGCTGGAGTACACTATAACTTCTCGGTTGATGAGAGCATCTGGAAAGCACTTGCTGAAACGCAGTCAGCAGAGTTAAACAAAGACTTCATTAGCCAAGGTTACTTCTCTTTGGTTCGTAATTTTCGACGCTTCTCATGGTTGTTATTCTATTTATTTGGTGCCAGCCCAGCTCTAGATAAAAGCTTTGTCGATGGTAAACAGCACAATTTAGAAGCCCTTGACGATGATACCTTGTATTCACCCTATGCCACGAGCCTTCGCATGAGCGACTTGGGTTATCAAAACAATGCACAAGATGGACTATTCGTCTGTTTTAATGGTTTACCCACGTATACGGCAACTTTAAAGCATGCCATGGGGCAGAGTGTTCCCGCTTATGAAGAAATAGGCATAGAGAGTAATGGACAATACAAGCAATTAAATACCAATCTATTGCAGATCGAAAACGAGTATTATTCGGATGTTCGACCTAAGCGTAATAGCATCAGTGGAGAAAAACCACTGACATCGTTGAATGAATATGGCGTTGAGTATATCGAAGTACGTTGTTTGGATTTGAATCCGTTTGAACCGCTGGGCGTGAGTTTAGAGCAAGTGCGCTTTATGGACTTGTTTTTGAGTTACTGTCTGTTCAAACCCAGTCCAAAATTGAGCGACGCCGAATGCCAGGAAGTGTCGCGCAACCAAAAGCAGGTGGTGGTAAATGGTCGTCACCCTCAGTTTACTCTAGAGCGACATGGAGAGCGTGTTCTGCTAACCAACTGGGCTGAAGAGTTATTGGCAGCGATGCAACCTCTGGCTGAATTGATGGATAGCAAGACGGGTCAAAACCACTATCAAGATGCGTTACTAGAAATGCAAAAACGTGTGCAAAATCCTGAACTTACACCTAGTGCCACGATCTTGCGCGAGTTAAAGCAACGTCAGCAAAGTTTTGCTGATTTTACTTTTTCATTAGGTCAGCAACACGCTGAGTATTTCGCCCGCCAGAGAAGTCAGTTGGATATTCAACAATGGCAATCCTTAAGTGAGCAGTCACTAAACGAGCAAGCGCGCATGGAATCGGAAGAAGAGATGGACTTTGCTGCGTTTTTAGCGGAGTACAGTAAGAAAATGTGAAGCCTGTCACAAGGATGTGGCTAAGTTATGAGTCTCGTCGCAAAACGACTAATATCAAGCTTGATAATACAGCTCTGTGTATTAGATTCATAAAAAACTCAGGAAAAGACCTATGGAACTGGTTGAAAACAACTGGGATCTTGAAAACCTCGAAAAAGCCTATCGCCACGGATTTATGGCAGGCATGGTTGGCAAGCCCGTTTTAGTTTGTCCGTATAGGGCAGAAATGATCGTCAATGCTTGGGAGGCCGGTTGGCATGACGGTAAAGAGCAATACGATATCAAACATGGATTAAAGCGCAGCAGTGTTTAGCCAAGTGTTTGAAATTACATACAAAAAAGGACGCACTGCGTCCTTTTTTATTGCCAGAAATACAGTGGCGTGAGGTATTTAATTTTGCGCAACAAAATTTTGGAAGTATAAATCGTCCACATAGGGTTTACCTTCTAATTCACTCAGTAAGGCTTTAACTTCTTCAAGCGCTACCTGCCGAAGTTCCTCTCTGCCAGTTGCGGTATTCACAGTTTCGTCCGTTTGCTGGCTAAGTAGCAAAACCAATTGGTTTCTAATATAGGCCTGGTGATGATTGACTTTACCGGCTGCTTCAGCGCCAGTTACTCGTAATGCGACGTCGGTGCGGATGTACTTTAATTTTCCCGAACTATTTTCGCCATAATTTAGTACGAATGCCGGCTGCAAGTGAACATACTGAGTACCGCCTCCACCTGTGCCTTCTTCTGACCATGTTTGCATGCAAATCAATACACTGACCAACAAAACGGTTAAACTGCGCATAAATCTCGTCCTTATTTGGTTTCTGCTATTTAGCATAGTCAAAAAATCAGAGACTTATATAAACTCAGAGCCGTACTTGCGGTCGAAAAGTTGATTTTGCTAAAAAATAAAGGAAATTTTATGGCGCTTTCTTTGTCGATGGTGACGCCTCGTAATCTTGCATTAGTGGTTTTTTTATCTTGTGTGGGTTTATTGGGTTCTGCCTATTACTTTGAATATGTGATGTTTTTGGATCCATGTCCGCTTTGTATTATGCAGCGTATCGCTGTTTTAATTGTGGGTATCGGGGCCTTAGGCGCTGTCTTTTGGCATTCTAAATTCGCAGCTTGGACAGGCTCCATTGTGATGACTCTGGGTTCAGCTTTAGGGATATTTGTCGCAGGTCGTCATGTTTGGATTCAGAGCTTACCCGCTGACCAAGTGCCCACTTGTGGCCCAAGTTTAGATTATATGGTTGATACCCTGCCTTGGGCGGATGTGCTAGCTGTCATGTTACGTGGTAATGGAAATTGTGCAGAGGGTGTATGGAGTTTCTTGGGTTTATCCATGCCTGCATGGGTACTTGTATGGATGATTGGCTTTGGACTAATTAGCGCCTATTTTCTGGTTATGGCATATCGCGCCAAGCATGATTCCGAACGATAAAATACGAATCTCGGTTGCTCGAATTTATTGCAAATTGCTGTGCAATACAAGCAAAAAAACATTCAAATTTTGCGGCTTGCGGTGGTTATCACCGCGGCCTATATTAAATCTTACCTCGACATATTTGCGAGTTAGTTTAAAGCTGAGCAAAGCGTCAAAGGGCATTTGCTTAGTGAGGTATGCTGGTAGTAGGCTGTCACTAGTAGTTTTGATTAACCCATCGGATTCATAGCGGACCATGCCAAATCTTGGGGGCTTGGTCCATACACAGGGGAAGAACAATGTTGGAATCGACCAAAGACGCACAGGAGCGCTGGGGAGGCGTGCACGACCTAATTGATCGCTGGTTAAGTGAGCGTCAAAATATGTTGGTTTTGTATTTTGCCATCCGTGGTCTTAAGCCGTTTAGTCCGAGGGAGACTCCTCTATCCGTTAAAGTCGAAGCATTCTGCCAAGTCTTAATGGACTACTTAAGCGCGGGTCATTTTGAAATCTACGAAAAACTACTGCTTGAAGCGCAAGAGTATGATGATGGTGGTATTGATTTAGCGCGAAAGCACTACCCACGACTAGAACAGATCACTGAACGCTGTGTTGAATTTAACGATAAGTATGACAACGCAGAGCATTGTTTAGAGCAGCTTTCGGATTTGCCGAAAGATCTTTCTGAAATCGGAGAGCTACTCGAAGAACGTTTTGAGCTTGAAGACGAATTAATCGAAAACTTACACAACGTACACAAGCAAACACCTGCCTAAATTCATTAGTATCAAATGGTTGCCTATTCAGCCAGAAGTTGAATAGGCTCTGTTCTAGCTAGACTCGCAAAAGCCCCTTCCTCACCTACACTTAGTCCTAAGGTTGATTGTATTTTTCAATTGCGAGGTACGTAGTGTTTAAACCAACATGGTTTCTAATTGCGCTTTCTTTTCTTAGTGCTTGCACCAGTGGCATTGATCCCGATGAAAAATGGGATACCGCAAAGCAAGGGGTTTTCAGTGCTGCATTGCAAGCCAATGGTGATCATGCCCTGATAGGCTCGATTCACCACGGTGGTAGTTATTGGCAGTTACAGCCGTTAGAGCGTCTGTATAACTGGAACCACGAAGCTGAGCAGCAAAGCAATATTATTGCATCAGCCATCAGTGATAATGGTAAATATGCGGCAACCGCTGAATTAAGGCGAATTGTATTGTGGAATACCCAAGACGGTGAGGCATTTTGGATGTGGCAAGCGCCGGCCGACATCGAAGATATGGACCTTGATAATGATGGACGTTTAGCTCTGTTAGGTTTGCGCAGTTATGAAGCTGCTTTGTTTGACATACAGAATGGTGGTGTACAACGCCGCTTAAGTCATGAAGGAATTGTGCAAACTGTTGATATGACCCCGGATCGACGTTTCGCCATTACAGGAGGTGATGATTCATTGGTCCGAGTGTGGGATCTAACTTCAGGTAATATGTTGCATGAATGGCGACTACTTAATCAGATCAAGGTGGTCTCCATTAGTGATGACGGACGTTTGGCTTTTGCTTCGAGTCATAGAGATGAAAGTCATATATGGGATTTAAGTAACGGTAAAAGCTTAGCCAAATTGGATATCGGCGCAGGTGTTTTTCTTGCGGCACGGTTTGCTAGCGACAATGGCTTGTTAGTAACAGGAGCTTCCAGTGGGCAAGTACATTTGTGGCAACCCGAAGATGGCAGTCTATTGCAAACATGGAAGCTTACGGTGAACAATCCGTGGGTAACTAAGAATACCCAGGTCGAAGATGTAAGCTTTCACTCGAAAGGGATTCGAGCAATCGGTGCCAATGGCAGTGTATACCACATGAATTATCCATGATTATTGTATGGCTTGATCAAGTTCTTGTTGTCGCTTTTCGAATTTTTCTTGGATTGCCTCTAAGTTCTTCATGGTTTTTGGGAGTTCACTGAGAGGTGCTGTGGTGAACGGTGTAGCACCCTGATTTAGATCGAGTTTTTCGGTTTTCGAGTCTTTGCCGTGTTTTTCTCCAAACCCTTCCGGCAAAGTTATGGTTTTTAAGGTTGCTACTTCTTCTTTAAGTGTGACAGATTCAACATTATGGCCTTTTGGCTTTTGATCTGTATAAACCCACTTGCCATTATCATCGCGGTATCGATATAAACCACTCGCCTGCGGGGTTTGAGTGCTATCGTCGTTTTGAAGGGAGAGTAGAGATTGAGAAACACTTTGCTTGGCCGATTGAATAGAATGTTTAGCATCATACTTGGCTTCTTGAAACCAGCGTTTAATGTCCCACAGTGGTTGGCCATTGGAGCCCTTAATTAAAAACGGACTCACGAATGCGAGTAACAAAGCAAGTATGATTAGCTTGTAGAAGATTTTCATAGGTTGTTCCTTGGGCCTTTCGGTACTCGCCCTAACACTAGTAATTATGTTCTGGATTGTTGAAGGACAACATTTTAGACTAAATCGAGGTGAAAGACTCGTAACGGGTAAGGAAACGATATGACCGTCCAGAGAAGGCTAAGGTATGCCACCGACAGACTATTCAATTAACAGAAATGTTAAGCCAAGAGTGGTTGAGCGCAAGATGCCAAAGCGTATTTTGATTGCTAATGGTAAAGGCGGCTCAGGTAAAACCACCGTGGCCACTAACCTTGCATCTTACTTTGCTCATCGTGATAACAAAGTTGCTCTGATAGATCATGACCCTCAGGGGTCCAGCACTCAATGGTTACAAGCCCGTAGTAACAAGCTTCCTGATATTTATAGTATTCCTGCCTATCGTAAAGGCGATACTCACTCTACACGCAGTTTTCAATTACGTGCCCCCAGTGATTCTACGCACATTATAATTGATACTCCGGCAGGCACGAGCGGATATGAGCTGGCGGATCATTTAAAGCATTGTGATGTTATTTTGATTCCCGTTGTTCCATCGGCAATTGATATACGAGCCGCTACGGGTTTTATTAAAGATGTGTTACTCAGTCCGGGATTTCGACGTGAACCAAAACCGATTGCTGTCATTGCTAACCGTGTAAAACGCAATACGCTGGGTTACACCAAATTAGAAATTTTCCTCAACAGCTTGAATATCCCTTTTATTACAAGCTTACGTGATACTCAGCATTATATTCGCGCCGCAGAATATGGAATGGGTATTTTTGATTTTTCTCAGCCGTTAGAAAAAGATATAAAAGAATGGCAGCCACTTTTAGACTGGCTAAACTATCATTTGCACACGCAAAACGGACAAAAAAACTGAATCGGTCATTTTTTAACTAGATTCTAAATTTTGTCTTTGTATAATTGCTGGACCCACACACGAATCCTAGAGGTACACCTAATGGCTGCACGTAAAAAAGCGACGGCAAAAAAAGCAACTAAGAAAGTTCAAGCTAAAAAGACTGCGGTAAAAAAAGCAGCGAAAAAAGCTCCGGCCCGTAAGACTGCTAAGCGCGCACCCGTTAAAAAAGTAGCGGCTAAAAAGACCACTGCGAAACGCACACAAGATCCAGTAGCGAAGCTAGAGAATGAAATTTCTAAGTTAGTAGCTCAGCTAGTTAAAGCGCGTGCTAAGCAAGAAGCTGATGCTGCAAAAGAAGCAACTAAAGCCGATAAAGCGGTAGCGAAAGCGACCACTGCAGCGAAGAAAGCGAAAGACGCTCAAGCTAAAGCACAGGCTAAGGTCAAAGCCAAGAAAACCCCTGCGGCTGTTCGTCAGTTAGATGCAGCTAAGAAAAAAGCCACTGTTGCTAAAAATGCGTTAGCCGAAGCTAAAGCTACTGCGCAATCGGCAAAAGACGCTTTGACTGCGATTAAAGAAGAAGCCAAGCAACGTGCAAAAGTAGAAAAAGTACGTGCAGCAGCAGAAAAGACATTCTTAAAGGAAGAAGCTGCCAAGCAAAAAGCCGCAGATAAGAAAGCTAAAGAAAAAGCAAAACTAGCCAAGCAAAAAGCTCAAGAAAAGGCGAAAGCAAAGAAAGAAGCTGAAAAAGCCAAAAAAGAAGCGGCTAAAAAGAAAGCTGCAGAGAAGAAGGCTGCTAAAAAGCCAGCGACTAAGCCTGCAGCAAAGAAAAAGCCGGCGACTAAGAAGCCAGCTGCAAAACCAGTAGTAAAAAAGCCAGCTGAACAGGTGCATACCTCTCAGCAAGCAGATGTTTCTCCGAGCAATGAGCCAAGTCCTGTTGAAGGTAACAAGGTGAGTATGCCAGAGGTTCCTGCTTCTCCAGTACGTAGTGTATTTGACGAAAGTGATAACTAAGAAGTATTCGATTCTTTTTAGCTATTAAGATGGCTGCAAGTGCTCAGACAGTGCTTGCAGCCATTTTTTTTGGGGGTGTATTGCTTTGTATTGAAGGTAGGCATTGAGGTTGGTAGAAAGAAGGTTTGGTATTTCAGCAACAGATGCGTGGTTGCTCACGTCATACAACAAAGCTTGTTCAATTTGTTCCGCCTCAAGCTCTAAGGATTTTATTTCGTCATACCAATCTTTATTGAGTGCTTTTACGCGCTTACGTAATTCCCGAATCGGTTGAACGGTATGCACTTGCCAATGATCAATAGGCCACAGCTTATCTGTTATGGAACTTAGAGAACGTCCATGGCTTGTTAAATAGCCACAGAAGAGTAAAAGATTAACGTCTAAACCCAGAAGTTGCCCTTGTAGCAGGATTTCTTCGAACTCCGAGTTTCGATAAACCTTAATTGAATATTGCCAGAATGGGTTATCTAGCGAATTTATGGCATCATGTCGCACCGATTATCTCCACCCGTATAACCTTAATTTGAAGCTCCTATGATACGACTACAGTCTCTCAACTTACACCTTGGCCAGAAAGATATTTTTGTGGGTGCTGATTTAGCTGTGCACGATGGTCAAAAGTTGGCGGTTGTAGGTGCGAACGGAGCCGGCAAATCGACTCTATTTAAATTGTTGCTGGGAGAATTGGTGCCAGACCAGGGAGAACTTGATATCCCTAAGGCGTGGCGTATCGCCCATATGGCGCAAGAAGTGGCGGCCAGTGAACAATCAGCGTTGGATTATGTGCTAGATGGTCACCAAGATTATCGACGCTTGAGTGAGGGTATTGCTAATGCAGAGCAAACCGGAGCAGAGGCAGAGCTAGTAAAGCTACATGGTGAGTTTGAAACTCTACAAGGTTATCAAGTACCGCAACAGGCGAAAACCATGCTCGCAGGTTTAGGTTTTACTGAAGCGCAAATGCAGCATTCGGTATCTGCATTCAGTGGCGGTTGGCGCATGCGTTTGAACTTAGCACGCGCGCTGATTATGCCCAGTGATTTAATGATGCTAGACGAGCCTACTAACCATTTAGATTTAGATGCAGCACTTTGGTTAGAGGGTTTTTTGCAGCAGTATCGCGGAACCCTTTTATTGATTAGCCACGATCGCGATTTCATTGATAGTGTAGTCGATGGCATTGTGCATTTGCACCAGAACAAGTTGAACTTATATAGCGGCAATTACGCCGATTTCGAACGTCGTCGAGCAGAACGTTTGGCGCAGCAGCAATCTTTGTTCGAGCAACAGCAGCGAGAGATCGCCCATATTGAAAGCTTTATTACTCGCTTCAAAGCAAAAGCTTCGAAAGCGAAACAAGCACAAAGTCGAATAAAAGCGCTAGAGCGAATGGAAAGAATTGCTCCGGCTCACATCGATAGTGAATTTCACTTTAGTTTCCCCAATGCTGACAAAGTTAGTGATCCATTGACGAAATTAGAGCAAGCAGAAATTGGTTATGGAGAGCGGGCTCAATTAACACAAGTGAGCTTGCAGTTACGCCCTGGAATGCGCATTGGTCTATTGGGCGCCAATGGCGCGGGTAAATCCACTTTGATTAAAGCCCTTGTGGGTCAGCTACCGCTGATGGAAGGCGAACAATTTAGCGGAGAATATTTAAGTGTCGGATACTTTGCTCAGCATCAAGTAGATGAGTTAGATCTATCTTTAAGCCCAGTCCAACACTTGCAAAAACTGATCCCTGAAACCAGCGAACAAGAAGCTCGCAACTTCATGGGCGGTTTTGGTTTTCATGGTGATCAAGCAGTAGAAAGTTGCGAAGCGTTTTCAGGTGGGGAGCTGGCTCGCTTGGCTCTAGCGCGTATCGCGTTCCTCAAACCCAATTTATTGATACTGGATGAGCCTACTAACCACTTGGATTTAGATATGCGCCATGCGTTAACGCTAGCGCTTCAAGACTTTGAAGGCGCCATGATAGTAGTAAGCCACGATCGTCATTTGTTGGCTAATACAGTGGATGAGTTTTATTTGGTTCATCAAAGTAAAGTGAGTCCATTTGATGGCGACCTTGAAGACTATCGCCAGTTTATAAAGCTAGAGCAGCAGCGTGAAGCCGGTATTACTTCAGAAAAGTCCAGCGGCGAGCATAGTGCCGAAGCGAAAAAAGAACGTAAGCGTAAGGCCGCACAATTACGTCAACAACTAAGTCCGCTTAAAAAAGCAGTGAATAAACTAGAGTCTCAGTTAGAGACGGTGCAAGAACAGCTATCGGATGTTGAACAGCAATTAGCGGATACGAGTCTCTACGAAGCCAGCGAGAAGGATCGTTTGCAATCTGTGCTATCCCAGCAAGCGGAATTAAAAAAGCAAAGTGAAACCATCGAAGAAGAGTGGATGGAAAAACTAGAAGAGTTGGAGACGCTAGAAAGCCAGCTACAAGAATAGAATATTGCTTTCACACATAAAGAAAAAGCGCGGCCAAGCAACCGCGCTCTTTTTGGGATTTAACTATGTAGCTTTAGGCACTTAGACTCTCTAATAATACTTGCTGTGCACTAATGCGTTCTTCCCCTTCAAGCGGTTCATTTTTCATATAGCGACCATCACGTTGTAATTGCCAGCTTTGGCAATTGTCACTGAGATATAAATCCAGCTCTTCACGCAGTCGCTTCGCCCACTTGGCATTTTCGATAGGGAAGCACGTCTCAACGCGGTTCAGCAAGTTGCGCTCCATCCAGTCAGCACTGGATGCGAATACCTTAGGGCTATCATTGTTTTCAAAGTAATAAACTCGAGTATGCTCTAAGAAGCGACCAATGATACTGCGCACAGAAATGTTCTCGCTGACACCTGGAATGCCCGGCACTAGGCGGCACATGCCTCGGACAATGCAATCTACTTGTACGCCGGCTTGGCTAGCTTTATACAAAGCCTGAATGATTTTCGGCTCGGTCAAAGAGTTAACTTTAATGGTAATGCGCGCCGGCTTGCCTTCTTTTGCATTTTTGGCTTCTTCGGCAATCAGTCCTAGCAAGCTTTTATGCAGAGTAAAGGGGGCATGATAGATTTTCTTGATACTCAGTGCCTTGCCCATGCCTGTTAGCTGCTGGAATAATTTGTGAACATCTTCTGTTAGATCTTTTGCACAGGTAATCAAGCTATAATCCGTGTAAAGACGTGCGTTACCTGCGTGATAATTACCCGTGCCCAAATGGACATAGCGCTTTAGCTTTTTACCTTCACGGCGTACGATCATCATCATCTTACTATGGGTTTTGTAACCCACCACGCCGTATACCACAACACAGCCGGCTTCTTGCAAACGGTTAGCAAGATGTAGGTTTTCCTCTTCATCGAAGCGCGCTCGTAATTCAATGACAACCGTCACCTCTTTGCCTTTACGTGCAGCCTCAACCAAGCCATTGACGATCTCACTGGTCGCACCTGTACGATATAAGGTCTGCTTAATCGCTAGCACATCTGGATCTTGAGCGGCGCTGCGGACTAAATCCACCACAGGCGTGAAGCTTTGGAAAGGATGCAATAAAAGCTGGTCACTTTTACGAATCGCAGCAAATACATCACTGCTGCCCTTTAAGCCCTTTGGAATACTTGGCGTGAAGGTTGGGTAACGCAACTCAGGTCGTTCGGCACCAATGGCGACGGACATCAAACGGTGAACGTTCACTGGCCCATTCACTTGATACAGGTCTTGATAGGTCAAGTTGAATTTATCCAGTAGGAATTGCCAAAGTGGTTCAGGACAATTATCTGCGACTTCCAAGCGCACGGCATCGCCATAATGTCGCGCATGGAGTTCGCCCTCTAAGGCGCTGGCCAAGTCACTGACGTCCTCTTTATCAAAACTTAAATCGGCATTACGGGTTAGGCGGAATTGATAGCAACCTTTTACCTTCATGCCAGGAAACAGTTCATCAGCGAACTGGTGAATCATACTGGAAAGGAAAACATAGTTATCGCCACCATCACAGATTTCATCAGGAAAGCGACTAATACGAGGTAAAGAGCGCGGCGCAGGTATGACCGCCATACCCGTATTACGGCCGAAAGCATCTTTACCATCTAGCTCAACAATAAAGTTAAGCGATTTGTTTACCAAGCGTGGGAATGGATGAGCCGGGTCTAAACCAATCGGGCTGATTACCGGTTGTACCTCATCGCGGAAATACTGCTTGGCCCACTTGGTTTGCTTTTCATTCCAATCGGAGCGGCGAATAAAGCGAATATTTTCTTTTTCAAGTTCTGGAAGCAGATACTCATTGAGAATATTGTATTGGCGCTCTGTGGTTTCCGATGCCAGTTGATAGATTTGATCCAGTACTTCTGACGGTGGCGTACCATCGGGTCCGGGAATTTCACGGCTAAACGCCATTTGTTTTTTTAGATCCGCAACACGAACTTCGAAAAACTCGTCTAGATTGCTACTAAAAATACAAAGGAACATGAGGCGGTTGAGCAGCGGGTGAGAATCGTCCAAGGCCTGTTCCAATACGCGAATATTGAATTGCAGGTGACTGATTTCACGATTGAAATAATACTCTGGTGCACTGAGATCAATGCTATTGTCGCTGACGGTATCGCTCATTGTTTTCCTTATTCTCACTTTGTCCCAGCACTAGGGTTATAGAACTGAGACAAAAAAAACGTTTCCCAATCATACTTTATGCAAATGTCGAAACGATGACGTTTGTTCCTATTTTTGCAAAAGTTGCGCCGCGCGTTTAGCAAAATAGGTGAGGATGCCATCAGCACCCGCCCGTTTGAAACTCATCAGGCTTTCCATCATCACAGCGTCACCATCGAGCCAACCATTTTGCGCAGCTGCCATATGCATAGCGTATTCACCACTGACCTGATAGACAAAAGTCGGTGCTTTTAATTCCTCTTTCACACGGCGTACGATATCCAAATACGGCATGCCCGGTTTGATCATTACCATGTCGGCGCCTTCGGCTAAATCCAAAGCCACCTCATGTAATGCTTCATCGCTATTGGCGGGGTCCATTTGGTAACTGGACTTGTTGCTTTTACCTAGATTAGCAGCACTGCCTACGGCGTCGCGGAAAGGTCCATAATAGGCCGACGCATATTTCGCACTATAGGCAAGGATACGAGTATTCACATGTCCTTGCGCTTCCAATGCTTCGCGAATTTCTTGGACTCGACCATCCATCATATCACTGGGGGCCACCACGTCGGCCCCTGCTGCTGCATGACTCAGGGCTTGCTTAACCAAGGTATCGACAGTGACATCATTTAGCACATAGCCGTCTTCATCAATGATGCCGTCTTGACCATGAGTGGTGAAAGGATCCAGTGCTACATCGGTAATCACGCCCAGTTCTGGCACCGCTTGTTTGATGGCGCGCACCGCACGCTGGGCTAAGCCATCGGGATTGTAAGCTTCTTCGGCTAGTTCGGTTTTCGCTTCCATGGGTGTCACAGGGAAAAGCGCGACGGCTGGAATCCCAAGCTTGAATACCTCTTCACACTCTTTCACCGCTAGATCAATGCTCAAACGTTGGATACCTGGCATAGAAGCAATATCCTCTACCTGATTTGTCCCTTCTAGTATGAACATTGGATAGATTAAGTCATTGGCGCTTAACGTATTCTCACGCATCATACGGCGGCTGAAGTCGCTAGCACGCATACGGCGCATGCGGGTAAGTGGAAATAGGCGTTGAGCGTCGGAAAAGGCCATGGAATACTCCGAAAGAAAAAACAGACTGCGGGTAACACCATTTTAAGCAATTTTTTTTTTATTGCTATGTTTACCAAGGATTGAACGATTTATGAAAGAAGAATTATCGAAAACTGAGCTGCAATTAGCACTTAATTTTATGCAGCAAATTCCGTTCAATAATCACATCGGTTTAGAAGTCCATAATTTTGAGAACGATGAGGCGGTGTTTAAATTGAAAATGCGTGATGAGCTGGTGGGTAATTGGTTACACGGTATTTTACATGGTGGTGTCATCGCATCGGCTTTGGATGTTGCTGGCGGTACGGCAGCCCTTGTAGGTGCCTATCGTCGTCAAGAGGATCTGCCAAAGGAGGAACGTGTTAAAAATCTGAGCAAACTGGGTACTATTGATATGCGGGTTGATTATCTTCGTCCTGGTAAGGGTAAAGAGTTTTATGCGAGCGCCAGTATTTTGCGAATTGGTTCTAAGGTTGCGGTGACGCGCATGGAATTTAAAAACGAGGAAGATGAATTAATCGCCGTCGGCACAGGGACGTATATGTGTGGCTAGAAGCTTAATGAAAACCTCTGGCGGTAATTGACTTAGGTCATGCCAACTTTGCTTTTTAAAGGCGAAACACTGTTTTACGCATTTTCTTGATAATTGCATTTGTTTTTTGTATTAGCGTTATCTAATATAGATGCACTCCTACTTTAACGCCGGAGGCATCTATGGAACTAGATCCCCTTGTCCTGTCCCGCTTGCAGTTTGCATTCGTGGTTTCTTTTCACGCTATATTCCCTGTTTTTACCATTGGTTTGGCCTCGTATATTGCCGTTTTAGAAGGCATTGCTTTCAAAACCCAAAATCCGGTTTGGACGCGCTTGTCACAGTTTTGGATCAAAGTCTTTGCTGTCGTATTCGGTATGGGCGTCGTGTCCGGCATTGTGATGGCTTTCCAATTTGGTACCAACTGGAGCAACTTTGCTTATGCCAGTGCCAACTTTCTTGGACCAATACTGAGCTATGAAGTGGTTACTGCTTTTTTCTTAGAAGCGGCATTCTTAGGTGTGCTGCTATTTGGTCGAGATAAAGTACCGCCGGGCATCTATCTTATGTCCGCTATTTTAGTTGCTGTGGGCACATTTATTTCCTCATTCTGGATACTGGCTGCTAACAGCTGGATGCATACTCCAGCAGGTGTCGAATTCCGTGGTGAGCTCTTGTATGTGACGTCATGGTTTGATGCAATTTTCAATGAATCTTTGCCTTACCGTTTTGCTCATATGGCATTGGCGTCGTTTCTGACAGGTGGCTTTGTGGTTGCCGGTGTGAGCGCTTGGTATTTAATGAATAATCGTGAAGTCGAAGCAAATCGAAAAGCCTTGTCCATGACACTCTGGTTGCTTCTATTCTTAACCCCGCTTCAAGCTTGGATTGGTGACTTGCATGGTTTGAACACACTAGAGCATCAGCCAACAAAAGTAGCGGCAATGGAAGGTAATTGGGAAACTCAAGGCAATGTTCCGCTTTTGTTGTTTGCATGGCCTGATAAAGAAACGCAAAGCAATCATTTTGAAATTGGCATCCCTAATGGTGCTAGTTGGATTCTCAAGCATTCAGCAGATGGTGTGATTCCTGGTTTGAAAGAAGTTGAGCCAGACATGCAACCGCCTGTGTGGGGTGTATTTTGGTCGTTTCGTGTGATGGTTGGTATCGGTCTTCTTATGATCGCCGTGGCGTTTGCAGGATTCGTATTACGCTTGCGTGGACAACTTTGGAATAAACACTGGTACTTAAAAACCTTACAGTTCATGAGCATCACCCCTTTCATTGCTGTATTAGCGGGTTGGTTTACGACTGAGATGGGACGTGCTCCATGGTTGATATACGGTGAGATGACTTTGGAGCAGGGATTAACACCATCGTTAACAGGTTGGATGGCTTTAACGACCTTAATTGGTTACATCATCGTTTATGCCTTGGTCTTTACTGGCGGTCTCTATTACGTCATGCGTATTCTGCGCGATGGTTTGGAATACAAACCTCATGAAGCGGACGATGATCCTAGCCACAGAGCAAAACGCCCTATGTCTGCAGTTGATGTACCCTTTGAAGAAGGAGCGCAATAATGGAACCGTATTTTGATCTTGTGCCTATTTGGGCTGGCATTATTGGCTTTGGCGTTATCATGTATGTGCTGATGGATGGCTTCGACTTAGGTCAAGGAATCTTGTTTCCCTTTGCACCTGATGAACAGGCGCGCGACGTGATGATGAACTCCGTCGCACCTGTTTGGGATGGCAATGAAACTTGGTTAGTTCTGGGTGGAGCCGGTTTGTTAGCAGCTTTTCCTCTCGTTTATACCGTGTTACTACCTGCGCTGTATTTAGGCGTATTCTTATTACTGGCTGGTCTTATTTTCCGCGGAGTGGCGTTTGAGTTTCGATTCAAAGCAAGAACTTCACGTTACCTATGGAATTGGGCATTTGCTGGCGGCTCGACACTCGCTGCATTCGCACAGGGGGCAGTTGTCGGTGCGTACATTCAAGGTTTTGAAACTGAGCATTTTCGCTATGTTGGCGGCGCTCTAGATTGGCTAACACCGTTTGTCGTTGTAACCGGATTAGGTATGGTAGTGGGATATGCCTTGCTTGGCAGTACTTGGTTGATTATGAAGTCGGAAGACTACATTCAAGCATGGGCGTATAAAATTACACCCTATTTGTTAGCAGTATTGTTTGCCATTTTCTTAATTGTGAGTATCTGGACGCCGCTTACGGATGAATATGTTCGTGCCCGTTGGTTCGATAGCCTGAGCTTTATTTGGTTGATTCCCTTGGGCGCTTTATTATGTGGTGTACTGTTGTTGCGAGCACTAAAGCTTAAGCAAGAAGGAATGCCATTTGTCGCTACAATGGGGATTTTTATTTTTGCTTACTTCGGGTTATTGGTAAGTAAACTGCCCTATATCGTTCCACCTAATTACACTTTATGGGATGCAGCATCAGCTAATGAGTCACAACTATTCTTGTTAATTGGATTGCTGTTTGTGATTCCATTTGTGCTTATGTATACCGCTTGGACATACTGGGTGTTTCGTGGAAAAGTAAAAGCAGGAGTGGGTTATCACTAACAAGGATTCTGATATAAAACTGCAAAAGGCCTGGCTGCAACAGCTGGGCTTTTTTGTGAGGGCCAGCATACTCAAGACGGCGCTATTTTCAGTACTCTCGGGGATCGCTTTGATTTTACTGTTTGTGCTTATATCACGCGTAGTACACGGAGTGCTGGTCGATGGATGGAGTGACTCTACACTAGAGTATTTAATACCCTACTTTATCGCGATGATAGCGTGTATTGTTTTTCGTGGCCTGACTCAATATTTGCAAGAACATTACGCAACGCAAAGCGGTTTAATTATAAAGCGAAAAGTGCGGGAGCAGCTAATTCACTCATGGCATCAAAGTGATTTAGTTGAGCTAAACAATATAACGGCAGCTTCGCGCACAAATCATTTTGTTGAACAAGTAGAAGCATTGGAGGGCTACTTTTCCCGCTTCTTACCGCAAATGAAAGTCGCCGTTTGGTTGCCACTGATAATTCTCTCTATTACGTTTTACCTTGATTGGATAGCAGGGATAATATTATTGATATCGGCGCCGCTAATACCTATTTTCATGGCAATCGTTGGCATGGGAGCCGAAGCGATTAGTCAACGTCATTTCGCAAGTTTGGAGCGCCTCTCTACACAATTCCTCGATAAAATTAAAGGCATGCGTGCTTTGCAAGCAATGGGGCAAGTGGATTTTGCTAAAGATCGTTTAAACGAAACCAGCGAGCAATTTCGTCTACTCACAATGAAAACACTCAAGGTTGCATTTCTTTCTTCTGCTGTATTGGAGTTTTTCTCAGCGGTTGCCATCGCTGTATTAGCTATGTATATCGGCTTTGGATTATTAGGCTACATTAATTGGGGTCCAAGTTCAGAGTTGAGTCTATTCTCTGGCTTGTTAATTTTGTTGTTAGCTCCTGAGTTATTTCAACCACTAAGATCATTGGCTCAGCATTATCATGATCGCGCGTCTGCCTTAGGTGCTGCAGCGCAGTTACTTCATGCCAGTAAAGGCTTCACGAAAAAAATGCCAGAAAAAGCCGAGTATTTTTCTGCCTCAGTTAAGGATGAAAACCGACTAGATGTTGTCGATGTTAGTAAAACGTTTGATAAACGTGGTGATCTGTTTCGTCATTTGAGTTTTACTGCTCGTAAAGGTGAAATAATTGTATTAAAGGGTAAAAGCGGAACAGGAAAAAGCACTCTACTCAGATTACTGGCAGGTTTTGAGGCCCCAGACAGTGGCCATATCAATATTTTTTCACAGCCTCCAGGTACAGAGCCCTGCGCGTGGTTGAGTCAAACACCGTTTACACTTTTCGGGTCTTGGCGGCAGAACTTGGATTTATTGCACTCCGATAGGCATGCTGGAATTGAAGAAAACTCCATGCTTGCTGCACTTGAAAAAGTCGATCTATTAGACAGAGTAAACATGAGTGACAAGGGTTTGGATGAAGTTATTGGTGAGTCGGCTTATGGTTTGTCCGGTGGTCAAGCTCAACGATTAGCGTTAGCGAGAACCATATTATCGCCCTTCCCTTTGATTTTGCTGGATGAACCCACAGCATCATTAGATAAAAAAAGTGCAGAGATCGTTGTTAATAACCTGCGCACTTTAGCACAGCATCAGCGATTGGTTATCGTTGCCTCTCACGATGAATCGATTATTCACGAAGCCAATCAAATTATTGATTTGGATGATGCCTCATGAAAGAATTTTTACCGTGGCTCAAGCAGCTAAGTGAATCCAAAAGCAGAATAGCATTGGGCACGAGTGCCATCGCATTGACAACTTTATCGGCTATCGCTCTCTTAGGGTTGTCTGGCTACTTTATTACGGCTACTGGACTGGCAGGCATAATCATCGCGGCGGGCGGCGCGATCTACATCAATATTTATACGCCAGCAGGCGGCATTAGGGCCTTTGCGTTAACTCGCACAGTAAGTCGATATATCGAACGAGTTTACAACCACAACACGGTATTGGCGCTGTTATCAAAGATAAGGGTATTTTTATTTTCTAATCTAAGCCAATTGCCTTTTCATCATCAAATCGGACAACGCCATGGTCAATGGTTAAACCGACTTACCCATGACGTGAGTACACTAGACAATTTATATTTAAGATTGCTAGCACCACCTATTGTCGCCGTCACATCAAGCCTGATTCTTGTTGTCATCAATGGTATTTGGTTGCCAAGTGCTTCTTTGTTTCTGTTGCTCGGTCTTTTTCTTTTACTTATCTTGACGACTTACCTTCCCGCAACTCTCGCACGAGAGTTGGGTTTCTCTATCGGAAGAGATCGAGAGGTATTACGTTACCAGGTTTTAGATCACTTGAATGGTATGCCAGAGCTAAGAGCAGCTCATATACAAACCAGTCATATTGAAACTGCATGGTTGTATCAGGAACGTATTGAATACCAAACGAAACGCTTGGCTAATGTTTTTTCTATCTGCCAGACCTTGTCTCAGCAATGGCTTTTATCATTAGTAATACTTCAACTTTTTTTAGGACTTGAAGGCTATTTATCAAATACGATAGATGGCCCTATCTTCGTCATGTTAATGCTGGCAACTCTAGGTTTGAACGAAGCATTTATTAATCTAAGCAAGAGCTTTAGTGATTACGGATTAACACTTTTATCTGCTAAGCGCCTTTCTTCACTTGTCATTAATAACAAAGAGCGAGTACGAGATGAGGTACTTGTTAAGTCAAGTGACGAATATGTAATCGAATGTCAGTCTTTACATTTTGAGCAAGGTGCCGAGCATATTCTAGAGAATATAAATTTGCGTTTGCGAGTGCATGAACGTGCATTGATTACCGGGCCATCGGGAAGTGGAAAGTCTACATTGGCGAAGATAATGATAGGTTTGCATCAACCAACAAAGGGCCATGTAGTCATTAATGGAAACATACCGGATGTATGGCCTCCTAAGGGTGGGCTTCAAGATTGCTACTGGTTGTCGCAGGACAATCATATTTTTAGCGATACGATCGCAAATAATTTACGTATGTCGAATCCTAATGCTGATGACGAAAGTCTATGGAATGCTTTGGATGATGTATGTCTTTCAAAACGTATAGAGCAAACACTACTGGGTTTGAACACTTGGATTGGAGAGGCGGGTCTGCCTCTATCTGGTGGTGAAATTCAAAGACTTGTAATTGCTAGGGCATTGTTAGCAAAGCAAAATATCGTGCTAATGGATGAGCCTTTTAAGGGTATCGATAAAGTTACAGCGAAAACTATATTGCAGAATATTGAGGATTGGATGAGTGGAAAAACCATTATTTGGTTTGCTCATGATCATAGCGTTTTACCTAAGCAGTTTAATGTTCGGCTGAGTTTAGCAACTGAATAATCCGTCTAGTGCTTTTACATCATTTATCCAGATGTAGGATGCGCTTTTCTTTTCTTTATGTGTATCTATGTTCAAACTGATGTATCCAGTCAGTTTATTGGATCAGGTACATAGACTATGCTCAAACTAAAATTCCCAAATGAACTGGAGTGGCACGACCTAAAATCAATCGAATTGCCTCGTAACGCTTTGCGTACCATTGAGCGTATTCATGGCAGCAAGTTCACCACTGAGTTTATTTATAATGCTCATCGACATGCTCTTCCCAATTTAAATAATACAGTACACAATGGCTACGGCACGATTCAAAAGCAATTAGAAGACGGCCAAGTCTTTTTCATTAATCCGCGCACCCAATCACCTCTTATAGACACTCTTGAGTTAAAGAGCGATGGTCATGTTCATTGGACCTTGCGAGCACATGCCAATGATATGCTTAGAAATTCTTTAAGAATGGCCATTCTTCACACACAAAAGCCTAGAGCCTATGTGGCTTCAAGTAAGCCCACAAATAATCAGGCGTCTCAGTCCAGTGCGCAAACAAATAAGGTTATAGAGAAACACCAATTTAAAATTCAATACAAAACAGAACCTAAAACTGAAGTGCCAAAAGATTATCAAGTCAATTTAACGGTATTCGATACCACAGATAATCGCATTTGTATGCGTCAAGTGGTCGATGTCTATCAGGCAGGAGCGAGCAGAGTATTTAAACTCGAAAAAGGGCATGATTTCAAAGTATATCCAGTACGAGAACACATGATGGATGTACGAGAAGATCTATCAAAAAATCGAAACTTAAATGCATCCGAAGCCAATAAGCGCATTAAGCCGCTGACTATTGAAAGCAATGAAAAGATACAAGGTGATGTCACTCTGCACACGATAACAGTGCACATACCACCCATTTTACGTATGGGCTGCTTTTTTGATGGTACGGAAAATGACGCAACGGATCCGAGCAAATATACCAATGTCTATTATTTGAGTAAGAGCTATGATGATCAGCTGACTAAGCTTAAGCTGCCAGAGAGCTATCATAGCCACTATGTACGTGGTGTTGGCAGTGAAGGAGACCCTTGGTGGAGTAAAAAAATTAATGCGGCGACTGGCTGGGGTGCAATAGATCGCATTGCAGGCATGGTTTTCCAGCTAGAGGAAGCATGTAAGAATTATTTAGATAAATATAGGGTTTATCCCGAGATTGTTTGTCTTGATGTTTTTGGATTTAGTCGCGGTGCTACTACTGCACGACACTTTATGAATGTCTTGAAGCAAGGCTATTACGGTTTTAATGATGCAAGTTTTCAAAAATTCATCACACCTAAAACCTTTCTGTTTAGCTTTGTGGGTTTGTTTGATTCAGTCGGATCCTATGGTTTAGCAGGGGATAACGATGACCATGGCTATAATTTTCATGTTCAAGAATCTTGGATGGCAGACAACGGCAAACTAGTTCACTTTGTGGCCATGAATGAGTATCGAGCTTACTTTGATTTGCAAACCCTATTTCGCGAACAGAGATCAGACTTTCCATTGGATAAAACAAAAGGCAAGTTATCAGAGATCGCATTGATTGGTGCACACTCTGATGTAGGTGGGGGTTATGAAGCAGATACACAAGGAGTAAAGAATACCAGCAAGAACCCAACACAATTATCCGTTATGGCGTTACATAAAATGTATGATATTGCTAAGACTAACGGTGTTCCCTTATCGCCCCTATCTGTTCCCAATATTGAACCAGGACTAAAGAATAATTACCAAATTGTAGAAAAACATATTGCTAAGAAAGAGATCCGAAAACTATGGGTTAAGTGGGTTCAGTTTAAGAAATATCGAGAAATAATAGAGTATAAGATCAATTATTATAAGAAATGGAACGAAGAAAAAAATGCCAGCTTTATTCGACACTATGAGAATAAGCTGCCGCGCAATAATAAGGACATTCAATCTTTATCAAACAAGCTTAAAGCTCTCTTATTAGATGATTACGACGCCTTTGTGAGTGCATGGGAATATTTAGATGATTATTATATTCATGAGTCCCACGGCCCATTCAATGACAGTATCGGAGCGAGCGCAGACTATGATGAGACGTTTAATCATAGTTTTATCGAGCGCAATGTATTTTTCAAACCGGCTGTAGACTTTGATAAAGTGAATGATGAAAAGGATAGAGTCATCTACCGAGATGGACGTCGACACACAATAGATATCGACGAATTTGAATTTGTCCTAGCCAAGGAGTTTAAATAAACGTGAAGTATTTAAAGATATGCTTGTTTTCATTGCTTTTTTTCCTAACAGCATGTACTCCAAACCGATTTTTCGATTTTAATTCCTATTCCGCTGGTTATTACCCAGGTTTTACTCGTAACTTTGATACTTATGAGCTTCCACTCAAAGTGTGGTTTGGTCCTTATATGATTCGGCAGGACCTTGGAAAGTATAGAAATAGCCTGCATGAGTTCTGGGATAAAGGAAATCTCCCCGGAGAGCAAATCAATGCTTGGTGGAAGGTTTATTACGAAGAGAAGCCAACTGAATATTATTATGCCCGTAGTTTTCCCGATCAGGGTATACAGGCTGATCCGCAGTATTTTTGGAGTGATTGGGCCTATTTTGCATATATCTCATTCGGTCCAATGTATATCAATACTCTGGCATTAACTGAAAATCACGATGAAGAGCACCTTAGGCTGCTTGAGGTATCAGAGTGGAGTGGTATGCATTACTACGCTTGGGGAAAGGAAAGCAGTTTTTATTATGTGGTTAATAAAGACCGAGTAAACCCACAAAGAGAACCAAGAAACTGGATTGAAGTTCCGGGTATTGAAATTACCAAAGCGCAATATGAGTTATTAGATCAGCGCTGTGGTAAGCCTTGGCTGAAAAAGCGATGCTTTATGGATGAAAGTTTTCCTGATTTAACCGAAGAGCAGATTGAATATATCCGTTCTCATGAACATGAAGATGATGCCTATTGGCTCAGTGATGAGGCGGAACCACCGGAGGCATAAAGAGGCTGTTCCTATAATCGTTCTTCAAGGAAAAGCATCACATGGGATGCTTTTCTGGTAATGGTAGCTCAGGTAAGGCTAAGCCTAGGCCTTGCTTGAGCATCTTTAAAGCTTTATCTGTTTGACCATTGGCGAGATATAAGCGGCTCAATTCACTACGTGTTTCTGCGCTATTTAATTGCTCTAAACTGGCCTCGAAATACTCCTGTCCCTCCGTAAACAATTCATTCATTAGTGCAATACGCCCAAGGGTTAACAGTAGATGCGCATCGTTGGGGCGCTGCTTTAACTGATCTTTAGCAAATAATAATTGCTTACGTACATCCTTGCCTTTGACCCAGCCAAATAAAACCACCAGTTCTTTATCAAAATGCAGTGGCAGTATTTTTCTCAGTTCGGATTCTGTTTCTTCTTGAGCGCCGATATCTTTTAGGTGTGTGAAGAATTCAATGGCAATGTGATTGAAACCATCCAGTTTTACGGTGCGAGCCGGAATGCCATGCCAAACTTTTAAAAGCGTTTTCGCATCGCGACTACTGGCCGAGCGTGAGCGCACCATAGTACGAATGAGTTTTTCATATGCTTCCAATTCAAGTTGTAAAAACTTTTTGGTAGGCAAAATTTTGTGTTTATTTAGCTGAGGTAAGATATCCAATACCGCTTGCCAGTCATCTAAAGCGGTATAGGCTTTTAATAGCATTTTGTTAACAAATTGATGCTTAGGAAATTGTTTCTTCAAACGTAAGCAGGTCGCTAAAGCTTGTTCGTACTGTTCCCGCTCAATTTGTAATTGTGCGTGTTGCAAGCCAACAGCTAAGTCCGCACCCTTAGTGCTTTTGGTGGCCTGTGCAATGAGTTCATCACTGTGTTCGTAATCACCACGGTATTGCGCAGCACGAGCAGCAGCAAGGTAGTTAATGATTTTGCCTTTGCCTTTCGCACCGGCCATTAAGTATTTTTCCGCTTGCTGCCATTGGCCTTCTGCTAATGCGATCAACCCTCGCACGGTTTTCGCAATGGCGACATTAATACCGCGACGGCCACGCCAATCTTGCAAAGTGCTAGGGGTTTTCAAAAGATTGTTGATTAAATGGATGACACCATAGATGGCCAATACACTAGCCAGTAAGCTTAGGATAAACACCCAGAGGCTGGTTTCAATCACCCAGTTTTGAAAGCTAATGAGAATATAGCCGCTGCCTTGCAGCATGAAGTGACCCAAAACACTACCGGCGACTAATAAGGCAAGTAAGGCAATGAGAGATCGCTTCATTAAACTTGCTCCTGTTGAATGTCAGGGGCGTTGCTGCCTGATTCTTTTTTTGCGGAGCTAGATTGTTCCTTCGAAGCAGGCTCATCAGTCTTTTCATTTTTGGGCACAGGCAAGTAAGTGCGGTTTTTGATGATCTGACGTAAAACACTCAGGGGTTTGCTTACATCTGGCAAAGTAAGCGTGACGTCATAGTTTTTAAGTTGCTGCAGTTCGTTCAATACAAGCAAGGCGTTTTGATGGCGTAGGTTTTCATCAATCCATTGGATCGCATTTTCAAGGCTTGCTTGATACAGCGTATTATCTCGTTTGATCAAGGCCCATTGAGTTTGCTCTAACATAAGACGCATGGAATGGGCTAATAATTGACGTTGTTGCTGTGCCAAAGGGGCTTGAAATACTTCGTCGCGGTGACGAATCTGAATGAGGTTGTACAGTTTATCTAACAAACTTACTTGAGTTTCAGTAGTTGCAGTGTCACTTGCAATCACTTCACTGCCAGTGGTTTGCGTATTCTTAAAGTTTTGTGGTGGGTGCACTACATCACTGATTTGAGATTTCAGCGCTTGCAGTTTTGCATACAATCCCGTGGTATCGAGTTCACTTTGCTTGCCTAGGTTAAACATGGCTTCGGCAATCTGTTCACGTACGACCAATAAAGCCGGATCGTTTAAATCGGCAAGAATGTCATCGGCCGCTTGAAATAAAGCGCGTGCTGCGTAAGGTTCTTGCTGCAATTGCACACGCTGACTGGCTAAACGTAATAGATACTCGACTTCCGCTAATTTCCAATCGTGTAGTCGTGCGCCTGGTACTTGATCAATGGCTTCACGCATATACGCCAATTGACCTTCAATGGAATTAAGGCGTTGCTGTCGCTCGTTACTGTTCTGCTGTTGCTGGTTAAGCTGCGAATTTTGTTGAGTGAGCTGATCGCCCAAAGAGCTAAACTGTTGTTCTAAAGCCGATTGTTGGCGAATCTGTTGCTCTAGACGATATTGAAAGTAACCGGCACTGGCCACTAGAAGCACGATCAACAGCACCACAATCCAAGGCACGTTTTTCTTATTATTGGCTTTTGCTGTTTGAGGTTTATGTTCTAGTTGTTCACTCACCGATGCTTCCTTATATCATTGATCGATTTTAGTACCGCTTGTGCAGTAATCGGCTGACAAATATGAGTTTGCTGAAAACCAAGGTCGATGGCCATCTTTTGGATGCGTTCACTTGGCACCAGTAAATGTAAATCTTTGGGTGTATTGGGCAATGCTTGATGAAACTGCTGCACCATTTCACCGCTTGTGAGCAAAGCATAGTGTATTTGATGCTCTGTGAGTAGTGTTTGCAACTGTTGTTGCGTTAGATCCACAGGGGTTCTTCGATAGAATTCAGCGTAGTGAACACTAGCCCCACGTTCTTCCAATGTACTTTTTATGAGTTCCCGGCCACCCACACCGCGCAAGATAAGGACTTTTTTTTCCGTCATATCTCGTAGCTGAGGTAATGCGAGTAAGCCTTCACTGTGATTGCCTTCCGGCACTTGGATGTCCATGGCTGCGCTGTCCAAAAGCGGAAGCAATGGCTCTGCGCTGCTGGGGCCAACAGCAAACCATTGTTGCTTCACCGGAAGCTGCGGCCAGTATTGATCAATCCAATCACTGGCTAATTGTGCGGCATTGCTGCTGACGCAAATCACGGTGTCATAAAGGTCGAGATCAACAATGCGTTGTTTTAGCTGATGGTAGTCGGCGCCGTCTTCCATTTTCAACGGCTCAATTTTGAGCAAAGGCTGGTGCACTACTTGAATGCCAGCCTGCTCTAGTTCGATCATCATGCCTTGGCCTTGTCCCTGCGGCCGTGTGACTAGCAAACTGTCCATAGGGTTACTTCACATCAAAGCCATAAACTTCGCTTAAAATCTCCCCCGCACCTTGAGCTAATAAATCTTCCGCTGCTTGAATACCCAGTTGTTCGGCTTGGGATTCTGGTCCGCGGATTTCAGTACGAATGATGCGAGAGCCGTCTTCGCTGCCCACTAAACCGCGCAGGTGGAGTTCGCCATCATTGAGTGTGGCGTAGCAAGCGATTGGGACTTGGCAGCCACCTTGTAATCGCTTGTTAAGTGCCCGTTCTGCGTATACGCGACTGGCCGTATCACTATGATGTAACGGCGCTAGCAGTTTTTGCGTAACCTCGTCATCCATACGACATTCAATACCCACTGCCCCTTGACCACCGGCAGGTAAGCTAATCTCATCGCTCATATGTTCGGCGACACGTTCTTCCAGTTCGAGGCGTAATAGACCTGCACTGGCAAGGATAATGGCATCAAATTCCCCCGCATCTAATTTGCCAAGACGGGTCTGCACGTTGCCACGCAAGCTCGATACTTTAAGGTCCGGACGAGCGGCCAAGACTTGGCACTGACGACGTAAACTTGAGGTGCCAACATGGGCGCCTTGAGGTAAATCTAAGAAGCGCTGGTAGTGATTGCTGACAAAGGCATCGGTTGGCATTTCACGTTCGCAAATGACGCTTAAGCCTAAACCTTCAGGGAATTCCATAGGCACATCTTTCATGCTGTGCACCGCGATATCTGCATCGCCGTTAAGCATGGCGGTTTCCAATTCTTTTACGAACAAGCCTTTGCCGCCAATCTTGGCCAATGGAGTGTCGAGAATTTTATCCCCTTGGGTTTTAATTTTGACCAATTCCACCTGCAAGTCGGAGTGAAACTTTTCTAATTCACTTTTTACAAATTCCGCCTGCCACAAGGCCAATTTGCTAGAACGGGTGGCAATTTTTAATACAGTCATGATGTTCGTACTCGTGTTTCGCTGCTGTGTTTGACCATTGCTTCGACCATTAGATAGGTCAGCGGGTCGCCCACTTTGGGGAAATTTCTGGCATGATACGGTACTTTGCGAAAACTTTCAGGACATAAGTCAGTATGATCAGCACAGATATTGAAAACCGTATCCTTACCATCGCCTTTGATCGCGCGGATAAGAAAAACGCCATCACCAACGAGATGTATTTAGCGGCAGAAAAAGCATTAATTGATAGTGTGGATAACCAAGACGTGCGCGTCGTGCTATTTAAAGGTGAAGGCGGTGATTTCACCAGTGGTAATGACCTTGTGGACTTTATTAAAAACCCACCTCAAGGGGATGAACCTCCGGTATTGAAATTCTTATTGGCTTTAGCGCGTTATCCTAAGCCAGTGGTTGCTGCGGTTACGGGTCTTGCCGTGGGTATCGGTACGACTATGCTGGCCCATTGTGATTATGTGGTTGCCGCAGAAGATGCGCGCTTTAAATTGCCGTTTGTGGATCTTGGTGTCTGCCCTGAAGGTGGTTCGAGCTTACTTTTCCCCAACATGATGGGTCACAGTCTGGCGGCAGAATTACTGATGCTGGCGGATATGTTTGGCACGCAAAAAGCGGATAAAGCAGGCTTATTGAATGAAGTGGTGGCCCATGAGGAAGTATTGCCATTGGCGCAAAAGGTAGCCGTTAAGTACGCGCAAAAAGCCCCTAACGCGGTGCGTACCACCAAGGCGATGCTGAAGAAGCAATATCTAACGGAATTAGAAGCTCGTGTGACGGAAGAAATTCACAGCTTTGGTAATTTGTTGGCGGGTCCTGAGGCCAAAGAAGCCTTGCAAGCTTTCATGGAGAAGCGTAAGCCAGACTTTTCCCAGTTTTAATGCACAAAATCTGTGGATAACTTCTTGGATATCTTTGGGACATGTGATGAAAAGCCACGTGTCCTATGGAGACTCTGCAAATTGGTCAAAAAACAGCATATTTTCAAGAACTTAGCGGAGGTTGATGACCGGGTGCTAAGTGAACTTACACACAGAAACTGTGGATAAGTTGTTGGATAAAGTTGGGACAGATGGCGCCAGTGGAGACAGTACGCTGGGCAACTACAGATTGGTTAAAAATAATTCATGCTATACGGATTAATCGTTTTTGTTGGCTTTTTATTGGTGGGTGAGTTCATCGCGCACTTATTCGCATGGCCAGTGCCGGGTTCAGTGTTAGGTATGCTGCTGTTGTTCATTGTGCTGGTTATTCGTGGAGGCATTAGCCAAGAGTTGAAAACCAGTAGTGATGGACTATTGCCCTATCTGCCACTGTTCATCGTGCCTGCCTCTGTGGGCATTGTGAATTACACGGATATCCTGCAGCAGGAAGGCCTGTTGATTATTTTTGCCATGTTCATCAGTTTGCTTGTAGGTATTCCCATCTGTGGATGGATCATGCAGTGGCTGAGTCGCTCTCATAAAGGGGGCCGCTAAGATGGACTTACAATGGCAATCGGCTTGGCAAGCAGTGTGGATGAGTCCGTATTTGGGTTTATTTGCCACCATCCTGAGTTTTCAAATGGGCCTGTGGATTTTTAAGGTCAGTGGTAAGCATCCGTTTATGCATCCTGTACTCATTAGCGTGCTGAGTTTGTGCGCTCTTGTGTATCTTACGGACCTAAGTTTTTCGCGTTATATGGAAAGTGCTCAGCTCATCAGTTTTTTCTTAGGCCCTGTAATTGTGGCTTTGGCCATACCGCTCTATCAAAACCTTGCACCACTGAAACGCTATTGGCTACCGTTTCTTTTGGCTAACCTTTTGGGCGGTGCGATTACTATCGCTATTGCAGTGGGCATTGTATTTTACATGGGCGCGTCGGATGTGACCGTTGCGTCCATGTGGACAAAATCTATTACCACGGCGTTTGCTTTGCAAATCGCCCCAGACATTGGAGGTTTGGCAGCGCTGGCGGCGGCCATCATTATGTTCACAGGCATTATGGGGGCGGTGATGGCTCCCCCTCTATTTCGTATCTTTAAGATTAATCAAGCTCCAGCACAAGGGGCAGCTCTAGGCATCTGTGCTCATGCTGTAGGAACGGCAAAAGCCTTAGAATACGGCAGTGAGCAAGGGGCATTTGCAGCACTCAGCATGAGTATTATGGGTATTTTGTGTGCGTTGGCTCTACCTTTTATGCTTGCTTAGCAACGAATCGTTAAATGCACTTTCACCGTGAGTAATCGCATCTATACTCATTGTTAGATGTGATTCCCAAGGAAGGTTTATGAAGCTGCGCCTGTACGCCATGAATACTGGTTTGCCGTTATTGGCGCTCTTGGCTCTTGGCTATCTGCCGCTCAAATCCTTGGTTTTGCCTGACTACCTAGTTCTGGGTCTTATTCTTTTTACCTTAGGACGCGCTTTCCTACTGCTACATCAGCAGGCGTTTTTTGCCATGCTGCCCTTTTTCTTTTTCAGTCTACCCAAGGGAATTTTGCCGTTTACTTTGGATGTTTATCACCCCTACGTACCCTTGCTCGTTTCTAGTTACTTGCTAGTTGTGAATTTACAAACCGGTCAGAAACCCTGGTGGTCTTGGCTGCATTGTCTCAATTGGCTTTTGCTGGGTTGTGTATTGTATGCAGCCAGTCATCTGTTGCCTGTCTATGATGATTGGCATCCGTGGGTGCAGCATCCACCAGAGTGGCTTTTCATTGCCATCGCAATTGTTCCTTTATTTTTCGCTTGGTGGTGGCGCCGCTTGGGTCGCTTTGCTGCGTACTGGCCAATGCTGATGATGATTCCGGTGGCTTATGATTGGGCCCCGCAAAGCTATATTTTTCTATGGATGTCTTTGGCCTGCCTATTTTCACTCACATTGGATAGCTATTTCATGGCGTTTGTGGATGAGTTAACGGGAATCGCAGGGAGACGGGCGTTGGAGTTCAAGCTGAAAACCCTGCCCAAGCACTATTATCTGGCCATGCTGGATGTGGATCATTTTAAAAAGTTTAATGATACCCACGGCCACCAAGTAGGGGATGATGTGCTTAGAACCGTAGCAAAGCTCATTAGCCAAACCCGTCAGGCGAAAGCCTATCGCTATGGTGGCGAGGAATTCGCGTTGGTTTTTAAAAACGGAGCGGTAAGCGAAATCGTTGCCTGTCTTGAAGAAACCCGCAAAGCCATCGCTGAGTATCCTCTTTACCCTAAAAGTCGTAAGCGGGATAAAAACAGTCGCGGCAAGGGGTCGCAAAGAAAACCCTTGCATATCACCGTGAGCTTTGGATTGGCACAACAGCATAAGGGTGAAAGCCATCCCCAGGTTATTGAGCGGGCGGACAAGGCGTTGTATCAGGCTAAGAAAAAAGGCCGCAATCGTATAGAAAAGGCGAAATAACAAGGGCTTATAGCGATTTGTTTTATACCCACAAGGCTCAAGTTAGGTTAGTCTAGGTCGATAACATAATAACAACAAAAAAGTTTGGGAGTTTCACTATGAAAAGCGAAAAATTAACCGGATTGTTAGTACTGACAGGTTTTTTAGCCGCTGTTGTCACGGGTATGGTGTATTTCCAAGAGCCAGTGAAAACAGCGCCGCAGACCGCGCAATCTGAGCTGAGAGGTTTCCCAGCGACACCGAACGAAATCCGTTAATTTGTCTAAAACTGGATAAGCCGATCAAACACAGGGATCGGCTTTTCAGCCCGAATTAAAAACGTTTTCTATTTTTGTCGCCCTATTTCATCATCGGCCGAAGATTCCTACCCATGGCCATGTATCCAGCATTGATGAATCTCGCGTTCTTAGGGATAATACGCCCCCTTTATTTCATGCCCTGCAAACCGCGGCTTTCAGCACGTTGCTTTAACCCGGATTTGCCATCAAGTTTTGACCAGGAGTCATTTCATGACAGATCGTCGCCACCTCGCCAATGCTATTCGTGCTTTGAGTATGGATGCCGTTCAAAAGGCCAAATCAGGTCACCCCGGAGCACCCATGGGTATGGCGGACATCGCAGAAGTTCTGTGGAACGACCACCTAAAGCATAATCCGAGCAACCCAGATTGGGCGGATCGTGACCGCTTTGTTTTATCCAATGGTCACGGCTCCATGCTGATTTACTCTTTGCTTCATCTAACCGGTTACGACCTTAGCTTGGATGAGTTGAAAAACTTCCGTCAAATGCACTCCAAAACACCGGGTCACCCAGAATACGGTTACGCTCCAGGCATCGAAACCACCACTGGCCCACTAGGTCAAGGTATTGCCAATGGTGTGGGTATGGCGCTTGCGGAAAAAGTACTGGCAGCGCAGTTCAATAAACCAGGTCATGAAATCGTTGATCACAACACTTATGTGTTCTTAGGCGATGGCTGCATGATGGAAGGCATTAGTCACGAGGCTTGTTCACTGGCGGGCACCTTGGGTCTAGGTAAGCTGGTGGCTTTCTATGACGACAACGGTATTTCTATCGATGGTGAAGTAGAAGGCTGGTTCACAGACGATACCGTTAAGCGTTTTGAATCCTATGGTTGGCACGTGATTCCTGCGGTAGACGGTCACGATAGCGCAGCCATCGAAGCGGCGATTCAAGCGGCCAAAGCAGAAAGCGATAAGCCAACACTGATCTGCTGTAAGACTATCATTGGTTTTGGTTCTCCTAACAAAGAAGGTAAAGAAGATTGCCACGGTGCACCGCTAGGTGACGATGAAATTGTGGCAACCAAAGAGCGTCTTGGCTGGAAATACGGTTCGTTTGAAGTACCGCAAGACGTATATGACGCTTGGGATGCTAAGGGCACCGGCGCAAGCGCAGAGCAAGCGTGGAATGAAAAATTTGATGCATACCAAGCTGCTTACCCTGAGTTGGCGGCGGAGTTTAAACGCCGTATGGCCGGTGATTTGCCAGCTGACTTTGAAGCGCAAGCGGATGCCTATATCGCTGCATGCCAAGAGAAAGGCGAAGATGTGGCTTCGCGTAAAGCATCGCAAAATACCATTAAAGAATTTGCACCTAAGCTGCCAGAGATTCTAGGCGGTTCTGCAGACCTTGCGGGTTCTAACCTAACCCTATGGCCAGAAGCCAAAGGTGTTGAAGCGAAAGACGCTAACGGTAACTACATCTATTACGGTGTACGTGAGTTTGGCATGAGCGCCATTATGAACGGCATTGCATTGCACAAAGGTTTCGTAACCTATGGCGCAACATTCTTGATGTTCATGGAATACGCGCGCAACGCTGTGCGCATGGCCGCTTTGATGAAGCAGCGTGCCATTCACGTTTATACTCACGACTCTATTGGTCTGGGTGAAGACGGCCCGACGCACCAACCGGTTGAGCAGTTAACGGCGCTTCGCAGCACACCTAATCTCAATACTTGGCGTCCATGTGACACCGTAGAAACGGCAGTAGCGTGGAAGTCTGCGGTTATGCGTGACAATGGTCCTACTGCGTTGATTTATTCTCGCCAAGGCTTACCGCACCAAGACCGCATGCCTGCACAAGTGGATGCCATTGCGAAAGGTGCCTATGTATTGAAAGACAGTGCCGATGCCAAAGCGATTTTGATCGCCACCGGTTCCGAAGTGGGTCTTGCTATGGAAGCGGCCGAACAGTTGGAGGCCAAAGGCACAGCAGTACGTGTCGTTTCAATGCCATGTGCTGAAGTCTTCATGCAGCAAGATGCGGATTACATTGAATCCGTATTGCCTTCTGCTATTACGGCTCGTGTCGCGGTAGAAGCGGCACACAAAGATTACTGGTACAAGTTTGTTGGCCTAAAAGGCGCGGTTGTGGGCATGGAAACCTTTGGTGAGTCTGCCCCAATTAAAGACTTGATGCAGCATTTTGGTTTCACTGCTGAGAATGTAGTGGCAACCGTTGAAAGTGTTTTGTAGAAAAGCTATTGCGCTTGCTTATACTTTGTTAAAAATTATTTTTCGTTCGTTACATAGCACGCTATGCGCCTCGCGAAAAATAATGTTTGCCTCGTCTAAGCCGCGCTCATAACGCTTTTTTAGCTTTTTTATATAAGCGAGTACTATGTCAATAAAAATTGCAATCAACGGTTTTGGTCGTATCGGACGCTGTGTCTTGCGGTCCATCTATGAGCGCAATTTAGAAAATGACATTCAAGTAGTTGCCATTAATGAGCTGGCGGATATTGAAACCATGAGCTACATGCTGCGTTATGACAGCACTCATGGCCGCTTTCCTCACGAAGTACAAATTCATGATGATCAATTATTGATTGATGGTGATGCCATTCAGGTGTTTCACCATAAGCATATTGATCAGCTCCCTTGGCAGGATACAAACGTCGATGTGGTCTTGGACTGCACCGGCAAGTTTAAAAGCCATGAGCAGCTCAGTGGTCATATTAAACAAGGCGCAAAAAAAGTCTTGCTGAGTCAGCCCGGTGATAGCGATGTGGACTATACGTTTATCGCAGGCGTGAATGATCAAGACTTAACAAACGATCATAAGATCGTATCGGTCGGTTCTTGCTCGACGAATTGTGTTCTCCCCATTATGAAAATTCTTGATGAAATGTTTCATATTGAGTCGGGCATGAGCACCACGATTCACAGTGCCATGAACGATCAATCTGTGATTGATGCTTATTCAAAAGATCTGCGTCGTACTCGTGCTGCTGTGACCAGTATTATTCCAGTGGATACCGCATTACCCAAAGGCATTGCTCGCATTATGCCGCATTTAGATGGTCGCATTGAAAGTTTGCATATGCGTGTGCCTACATTAAATGTATCGGCCATGGATTTAACCTTGCAACTCAAACACAGCTGCAGTGTTGAACAAATTAATGGCTTGTTAAAAGCCAGTAGTGAACAAGATTTAAAGCACATTATTGGTTACAGCGATGAGCCTCATGCTTCAGTTGATTTTAACCATGATGCCCACTCAGGTGTTGTGGATGGCACACAAACCCGAGTGAGCGGAAACCATTTATTAAAGTTGTTGGTTTGGTTTGATAACGAATGGGGTTTTGCAAATCGTATGGTGGATGTGCTTCAACATAGTTCGTTTAATCAGGATGTTCAGAGCAGGGATTAGAATCACTGTTCGAATCTCTAAATTAAGTATCAATGTCTCTGCAATCTAGCCATTTTTTTTCGCTTGTGCTGACTATTCGGTTTAACTCGTTTAGATTGTGTAGCGCACGGCTATGAATATCGTGATATAAAATGATTCCTCGGCGCCAGAGCAGCATTAAGGTTACGACCCTATCTTCTATTTGTTGATCCGTTAATTTCCGATTCCAATCTTGACTATCAATGTTCCATAGCATCATTTTTTCATTATGCTGCTTTAGGTTGGCTAGCAATGCTTTGCTGCGCTGACCATAGGGAGGTCTAAACCAAAAAGCTCCTGACCGATAAGTATTTAATTCGGAGCGTGTATCAGTCAGAGACTTTTCCCAGCCTTCCCAGTTTTGGTGGCTTTTATGTTGATATCCATGGGATGCAAGGCACTGGTTTCTGTACAGATTTCTTTTCGGTTTTTGAATCTTGAGCTTTTCTCCCAGTACAAAAAAGAAAGCATTAATATTCCTTTCATTTAATGCTGCTATTAGTGGGGCGCTTCGTTTATTTGATGGTCCATCATCATAGGTAAGCAAGAACTCACCATCATTAAAACCAAAACCTGTAATTTCTTGTCTTGATAGAGTACCGATTTCGCTAGTGACTCTAGGGAATAAAGCAGCCAATCTAATCTGCTCATAGAGATAGCGTTGATGAAATTTGTAGCTTTGCTCATACCAAGGTTTGAGCTCTTTTGATAAGTTTCTATTGAGATGTTTCTCACTTAATTGTACTAATGAATACCAGTCAGTCGCACATAGATTAGATATATTTTGGCAAGCTATCTTATGGTTTTCCACAAGTGTTATGCGGGTGTCTGCGAGCCATTTTCTTATACTCTTTTCATTTATTTCTTTTAGCCCTGTGAATCCTTTTAACTCAGTTTCATTTTTTGTGATGATTTTATCAATGACTAGCGTTAGCATTTGAATTTCAGCATTAGATGCGCGGTCAAACTCTTTACTGTTTATTAATTCATAAGGCCATAGGCCTCGTTTTAATGTGGCTATTTTTTCTGGTCCAGCTGCATTTGAGGTGTCTGTGAAGATAAGCATCATAAAAAGAAAAGAGAATAGCTTCATCAAGTATCCTGTTTAAATCGTGGATAGCAAATTAGGTGGGGGATACAAGCCCGACAGCGAAGGCTGTCGAGCAATGAGTCTTATTGTAACTTTTTCTGCATACGAGTAATTCCTTTGTCATAAGCGCTGTGCTGGCGAAGAGATTTGGCTTTCTGGAAGTTATTCAATGCATTTTGCCATTGACCATTACCTTCATATATACGAGCAATGTTGTAGTAACTGCTTGCTTGTACGCGATTTTTAGTCGAGCCACTTGCCAACTCAATTGCCTTTCGGTTTGCCCACAAGGCTTCAGCGGTACGACCTAGCTTTTGGTAAGTCAGACCAAGGTTGCTATATGCTTGTCCATATGATGGATACAGGTTGATAGCATCCTGGAACTTGTACATGGCGTCTTCGAGTCTCTTTTCGTGATAGAGAGATTCGCCGCGAGTGTTAATTTGTTTCGCTTCTCTTTTTATTGCTGGAGTCACTAATGAATGGTTTTCGAATGAGGTAGCACGAATTAGGCTATCTAAATGGCTTGCTAGTCCCTCACGACTCAAGCTTAAGTACTGATTAATATCATGAAATGCGCCGTTCTCATCAACGCCAAAAACCACCCAGCTTGTAGCTGTTTTATCTGGTTGCACTCGATACGTACGGATTAGTGTTTGGCCAACATAGACCTCAACTCTTGCATTACTAAACCCCATGTCCTTTGAGTCTTTTCGATTATTGGCGCCGTTTGTATAATCGTGTACGGCATATACATATCGTTGATCATCAAATTTCTGTTCAATTGTGATAGTTTCTGGTCCGTAGCTCGTAGTGTCGTCAACATCCAAGTTGGCAGAGTCGCCAACCTTATCACTGAAGAAAACATGATTACGCGGAAAACTAAGATGAGAATCCAGATCTCTAGGCGTCTCTCCCCAAGTAAGCACCACACGTAGACCGTCTAGATTTTGCATCACTGGTGACAATGCATAAGTGAAATTGTCACATGGGCATTTTACTACCAGAGTAGAGTAACCGGGCTTGTTGATGATCATGGTTGTATTGTCATCATCGGTAATAGAGGTCGGCACGCTTGCCTTGCCTTCATTGTTGGTTTGGATCTGTTGAGAGCTTTCGCCGTTTCGTTGCCAAGTTACTTTCGCAGCCTCTATGGCTTCGTCTTTTACAACGGCGCTGAGTACTGTGATATCTCCTGCCTGGGAGTGTGCCGATAACACGATTGCAGCAGAAAAGACAATAGAGGAGAAACAATGACGCATTCTTATTCCCTTAGTAATGAAAAATATTAAAAGCGAGTTAACTAGTCCGATTACTCGCAGCGCTAGTTTACGGACTAGCATAAGGCTAGGCCAGCTCAAATTTCTCACCTCAAAATTAGTTTAAGCTACAGAGCTAGCTGTTATAATGGCGCTTTTTGCATTCGCCGTGGGTTAAGCGGCGGAGTTTACAAATTACAGTGATGGGAGACACCATGAGCGTATTACGCATGCTAGACCAAGACCTGAAGGGCAAGCGCGTTCTTATTCGCGAAGACCTAAACGTGCCAGTAAAAGACGGTAAGGTTACATCCGATGCGCGACTACGTGCTTCTATGCCCACTATTAAGCATGCTCTTGAAGCGGGTGCCAAAGTGATTGTTATGTCGCACCTTGGTCGTCCGACAGAAGGTGAATATGCCGAAGAGTTTTCCATGCAGCCCGTGGCCAATTACTTAGCGGACGCGTTAGGCAAAGACGTTCCTGTAGTGAAAGACTTCCGCGAAGGCGTTGATGTTGCTGAAGGTGAGCTTGTATTGCTAGAAAATGTGCGCTTCAACAAAGGTGAAAAGAAAGACGAAGATGACTTAGCAAAAGCCTATGCTGAGCTTTGTGATGTGTTCGTTATGGATGCGTTCGGTACAGCACACCGTGCACAAGCTTCTACTCATGGTGTGGCCAAGTTTGCGCCTGTGGCCTGTGCAGGTCCTTTGTTGGCGGCTGAGCTGGATGCACTGGGTAAGGCGTTAGATAAGCCAGAGCGTCCGTTGGTGGCAATTGTTGGTGGTTCAAAGGTATCAACAAAACTAGAGGTTTTAGAAAGCCTTTCTGATATCTGTGATCAGATTATTGTTGGCGGCGGTATTGCCAATACCTTCCTAGCTGCTGCGGGCAAGCCAGTGGGTAAATCTCTGTGTGAAGAAGATTTGATCCCAAATGCCAAAGCGCTTATGGAAAAAGTCAGCATTCCAGTACCGACCGATGTGGTATGTGGTAAAGAGTTCTCTGAGTCAGCAGAAGCGACGTTAAAAGATGCAGCTGATGTGGCCGAAGACGATATGATTTTTGATATTGGCCCTGATTCTGCAAAAGCGTTAGCAGAGCAGTTGAAAGAAGCGAAGACCATCATTTGGAATGGCCCTGTGGGTGTATTCGAATTTGATCAATTTGGTGAAGGTACCAAAGCACTGTCATTGGCCATTGCCGAAAGCCAAGGTTTCTCCATCGCAGGTGGTGGCGATACATTAGCGGCTGTGGATAAGTATGAGATCGCCGATAAGGTATCTTATATTTCAACTGGTGGCGGAGCGTTCCTTGAGTTTGTTGAAGGTAAGACGCTACCTGCGGTAGCGATCCTTGAGCAACGCGCTAAATAAGTTAAAGCTATTACGCTCACGCTAGCGGTGTTAAAAGTTGGCTCGATATACTCATTTACGCTCAGTAAACTCCGTTATCTCGCCAACTTTTGCCTTGCTAGCCTATCGCTCATGACGCTTTAAACGGATGATCTTGAGCTGTGTGTTTCGCGCTCGCTACGCTCTTATATTTGTGGGCATGAGCTGTGAGCGCGCCCTACGCTTTGTGTTTGGGCAGAAATTTCAGGTTTTGTCATGGCTGCTCTGGCCCTCAGTGACTAAATCTATACAATACTCATTTAGGTTTAAATGATTAATCGCTCTATGGTGTGATGATGTTGTTTTGCATCGCCATCGGGCGCTACAGAATGAAAGAGAGGATTTAACCATGGCACTAATTTCCATGCGTCAAATGCTGGACCATGCCGCTGAATACGGATATGGCGTACCAGCGTTCAATGTGAACAATTTAGAGCAAATGCGTGCCATTATGATGGCAGCAGATAAAACAGATTCTCCTGTGATTGTTCAGGCATCTGCTGGTGCTCGTAATTATGCAGGTGCCCCATTCTTGCGCCACTTGATTCTTGCAGCTGTGGAAGAATTTCCACATATTCCGGTTTGTATGCATCAAGACCATGGTACATCTCCAGCGGTTTGTCAGCGTTCTATCCAGTTGGGTTTCAGCTCGGTAATGATGGATGGTTCTCTTGGCGAAGACGGTAAGACGCCAACTGAGTATGATTACAATGTCGACGTAACGAAGCGCACTGTGGACATGGCGCACGCATGCGGTGTATCGGTTGAAGGTGAGCTAGGTTGCCTCGGTTCTTTGGAGACTGGTGAAGCAGGTGAAGAAGATGGCATTGGCGCAGTGGGTAAATTGACTCACGATCAAATGTTAACGAACCCTGAAGAAGCAGCGGACTTCGTTAAGCAAACTGGGGTAGATGCACTCGCTATTGCATGTGGTACTTCTCACGGTGCTTACAAGTTTACTCGTCCGCCAACTGGCGACATCCTAGCCATCGACCGTATTAAAGAGATCCATGCACGTATCCCGGATACACACTTGGTGATGCACGGTTCTTCGTCAGTACCACAAGATTGGTTAGCCATTATTAACGAGTTTGGCGGTGAAATCCCAGAAACTTACGGTGTGCCAGTTGAGCAAATCGTAGAAGGCATCAAGTATGGTGTACGTAAAGTCAATATCGATACAGACTTGCGCTTAGCTTCAACAGGTGCAGTTCGTCGTTTCTTGGCTGAGAACCCTGCAGAGTTCGATCCACGTAAATATTTGAAAGCGTCTGTTGCTGCCATGAGCGACATTTGTATTGCACGTTATGAAGCCTTTGGTACGGCAGGCAATGCATCTAAGATTAAACCAATTTCTTTAGATGACATGTTCGTTCGTTACGAAAACGGTGAGCTCGATCCAAAAATAAAATAACTTAGAGTCTACTGAGTTATTTTAATAAAAGCCGATGCATCATTTTAAACAAAATGAGTATCGGCTTTTTATTTTAACTTTTGACTCAGCAGGGTGCTTTGCTTGTCATTCTGCTCTCTCATGTTTTTGAGAATATTCACCACTTCTCGCATGCGCTCGACAAAGCTATCACCCTCCATGCCTTCCAATTTTATGATCCCAATTTGTACAGATTGTTTTTCTACAGACCATTCAAAGGGTGTGTAATCCACAGGGTTAGTGCTGACCATTTGCCTAGCTCTTCCGGTGGAAATGGAAAAAGACTGTGATAGCTCTTCGGTATTGAAAGCGCTCACAATAGTTCTTACAGAGTTCATGTTAACGGGTCTAATTGGAATGCTATTGATCGGTAGCGGATTATCTGTCTCTAAAGACTCAGCGGGATTGATGGTTAGCTGTCTTTGCTGTGCCCATTCTAACTGGAATACAGCTACCGCTTGTCCGTTTTCTTTCAGTGCCGCACTGGTTTGAGTCATGCGTGCATCAGCACTACCGTCAATATTGGTAAATTGGTAATTGGTTTGTTCTGCTTGTAAATAAATAGCACCAACCTCAGCTTCGGCAAAACTGATGAGCTCATTGGTCTGTGGCTGCCATACTTTTAACTGGTTATAGGCTTCGTCGTTTTCGTCAATCCAACCGTTGCCGTCACTATCAAACTGGGCCAGTTCGGCAAAACCTAATCCGGTGCGGGCTCCAAAGAGCTCAGTGCCGTCATTAATGATGTCGTCGCCATTACGATCAAAGGCGATGTAACCAATACCAGCACCTAATTGCTTAATTTGTTCGTTTTGACCGTCACCATTTAGATCAAATTCAAAACTGGTATCACTCACGGTAGGTATTTGTCCATTGAGGGATATAGCAAGAGGATCAATCCATTGTTGTTTATTTAGGAGGCTTTCCTGAATACGCGTTTCTTCATAGTTACTCTCGAAATCTAACTGTAAAAAGAAATCGATTTTTCGACCATCCGCTGTGGTGACTTCCCCGACACTTTCAAAAATTAGACGTTGGTTCTCCTCATAAACCTGCTTACTTTTGTTTAATTCCCATTGTTCTATACCAATATTTGAGGTTGGCCCGCGTCGATTGTTAACCACTAATGCGACTTCAGTATTTTGCTGCTGTTGTCTTTTGTATTCACTGTCATAAGCTAATCGTTTTGTGTGATCACCATCTGTCACCAACGAGCGCGATCGCGTGGAATAATCTTGAGTCAGAGATTGCTGTTCTTGTGCTCGCGCCTGTCCGTGTTTTAATGATGTGGTATTTAGATTTGCATTGAGGGTTTCAGTGGTATGCTGTCGCTTTGATTCTTGATAGCGCGCCTGTGTGACTTGAGATGTAGCGATTTTCATAGGCATTTACCCAAATGACTTGTCTTACATATCGGCCAAGGTAGGTGGCGCATTAAGACTATAAAAGGGTAAGTAGCAGGCTTAATATAAGTAACGGCCATTAGAGGTAGTAATGTCAGATATGCAATGGGACTATGAGCAGCCTTTTACTATGGAAGTATGTATTGCCGAGAAAGACACGGATCGCTTGGGTCATACCAATAATCAGGTGTATCTAAATTGGATGGAAGAAATCAGCTGGCAACACATCGAGGCCGTCGGTATCACATGGGAAAAGCAAGAAGCTGATGGCAAAGCCATGGCTATTCGGCATACGGAATTAGACTATGAAAACGCATCGTATGCTGGTGAGCAAATTATCGTCGCCACTTGGATTACCAGTTGCGAGAGACGCATGACCACCTCTAGGGCGTTTCAAATCGTTCGCGTGCAAGATCAAAAGACCTTAGTAAGAGGACGCTGTGATTACGTCTGTATTGATTTGAAACGCGGTAAACCGGCCCGTATGCCAGATTGGTACGAAGCGACACTGAAATCAATGATACCTGAGTCTTTGTCTGCAGCGTCACAGGAATGAAATGCGCTCTCGGCTATAATGAATAAACAACATCATGAAACAAGGCACAGCCTGAAAATGAAGTGGTACCCTGAAACGGTTCGGCAACATGTTCCTAAGTTAGACTTTTCCAAAGATCAAGCGGATTGGCCTGAGGATATACAAGCCTATTGTCAGTACTATGGTTTGGACCTAGAGAATCGTTATAAACACGTCGATCATGCGCTGGGTGCTTTTGATGCCGCTGGATATACTCTTGTTGCTCACGTTTACACGATAAGCAATGCAAAAGGTACGGTGTTTATCCAGCATGGCTATTATGATCATGTGGGAATCTATAATCACCTTATCGAGCATTGTATCGAGCAGGGATACAATGTATTCACATATGATTTACCTGGACACGGTTTATCCACAGGTGATCGCGCATCCATTAATAGTTTTCGCGAATACGACGACGTATTTAGTGATGCTCTAGAGCGTTTACAGCAACATTTCACAGGCCCGATTGTTGCGATAGGGCAAAGTACCGGTGGTGCAATAATAATCAATTATTTATTGAGTCGTCGCCTTGATCGCCACACCAGCCCATTTGCTTCAATTCATTTGATCTCTCCATTGGTACGTCCTGTTGCTTGGCGCCGTAATTTGGCTTTGTATTATGTTATGCGCCCTTTCGTGCGTCAGTTAAAACGTAAGTTTGCCATCAATTCTCATAACGAAGAATTTCTCAACTTTCTGAGTCATGATGATCCTCTACAACCTCTTTTCCTAAAAACCAAGTGGGTAGGCGCATTACGCAAATGGATTCGTTTTATCGAAAAGAGCGCCCCAGTGGATTTGGACATTAATGTAATTCAAGGAACTGAGGACGGAACAGTGGACTACCGGCATAACATGAGAATTTTGGAAGAAAAATTCAGTGGCTTTCATGTCCACTTTGTAGAACAAGGGCGCCATCACATGGTGAATGAAGAACCCAATAAGTTGAATCAAATGTTCCAAGCCATGACGCCTTTAGTTGCCGGTTTAGAATAAAATTATCTAGTGTCTAGTAGCAATGTTCCGTGCAGAGAACGGGTACTGGTAGAGCCAGCCAATACTGGTTAAACTGCTGCTCCTAATAATAATTACAAAGATCAAAGATTCACGGAGTGAGACACATGGGACTGGGCTTTAAGTGGCTGATGTTGGCCATTGCATTGTTGTATATGACGGGCTGTGCCACCTATGGTAAGGGGGTTGAGCAAGGCCTCATGCTGACGGAACAGGGTCAATATTCCAAAGCAGCGGGTGCATTTGAAAAAGCGCTAGACCCCAAAGGCAATGATCGCTTGCTGTATTACACAGAATTGGGGGTGGTTCATCATCTTGCCGGCGACTATAAAAAATCCAATCAATTATTGAGTACAGCGGAACGTATAGCCGAGGACCTCTATACCAAGCGCATAAGTGACTTGATCGCCACCAGTATGGTGAATCCACGCCAAGGCCCTTATCGAGGCGCCGATTTTGAGCGAGTCTTCATTAATTACTACAAAGCTCTAAACTATTTCATGCTCGCTGCCCAAAGTGAAAATGGCAGCATTCGTGAACAGGCCTTGGAAAGTGCCCGAGTAGAAAGTCGTCGTATTGATCTGATTCTGTCGTCGATTGAGTTCGAGAAAGGAAGTTATCAAGAGCAGGCAGACAAAGAAAAGTCGCTATTCAGTAAGTTGATGAGAATCTTTGAAACCTTGAATGGCGATATTATTGATCGCAATAAACTCATCTACCGTAACGATGCGTTTGGTCATTATTTAGCAGGTACTATTTACGAAAAATACAAAGAATACGACAGCGCGCGAGTCGCTTATCAAAAAGCCGCAATCCTTTATGAAGACGGATATCAATCCCAGTTTGCACTGCCTAAGGACATCACCGAGCAAGCTTGGTTTGATACGATTCGTATGATGCAGCGCAGCGGTGGTTGGGAAAATGAGTGGCCGAAATTGAGCCAAACCAAGTTGTCCACAAGCAAGCGTGAACAGTTAAAGGACTTTAATCGACAGGGGCATGTGCTGGTTATCGAACATAGAGGACGAGTACCTCAGCGACATGAAATGAATCTTCTATTAACCGCAGATCCTAACACGCGCCAAGTTGTAATCAATCCAATATTAGTCGGCGACGCTACCGAGCGATTTGATCAGAGGTTTTGGTTTTTTGCACTGTATGCGGATAAAGGCATATTCGATGTATTCAGCGCCGTTTATGAGGGCAGGACAATTCCTGCCCTGCTTCAGTTCGGCTTAGTCAAGCGTGAGTACTTGGGTCCACTATGGGACGTAGCCGATGCCCTTGGTCTAATCCAAGTTTTACAAGATGGCATGCGTGTGACTGTACCCTACTACCGTGTAAGTGAATTTAAACCCTATGGTCAATCACGTTTGTTAGTTGACGGTGAGTTACATGAATTGACGACTAGCCAATCTATTCAGCATATGGCCATGCAGCGTCAGCTAGTGCATGCCAGCGAAGATATTCAAGAATCTATGGCACGAGCATCATTTAAAAACTTAACAGCTGCACAAGCAGCTTCGTTGGGTGGCGGCGGTGATGCAAGCGCTATTATTGGTTTAATCGGTAAAATTACGGCCAACGCAACCAGTGCTGCGGAAACTCGAAACTGGCTGCTACTGCCTGGGCAAATAAAGATTACGCGTATACCTCTAGAGACAGGTACTCACAATCTGAAGCTGGTAAGTGATTTGGAGGCAGGGCGCTCAGTGACCCATACAACACAAGTCACCGTACGCCCAGGTGAGATGGCAGTATGGAAAGTACGTAGCTTTCCAAACTCTGATGGCCAGAGTTCACAGGATGGAAAAGATATGATTTTACAGGCCAATAAAAGCAACTAATACGCTATCCTGTAATCTACTCACATTGAATTTAGTTAAAAACGATACTTAACAAGGAACGACCTTATGCAAGCTATGAAAATTGCTTTAATCACACTGATCACCGCAGCTCTGATATCAGGCTGTGCATCTAAAAGTACTCGGGTGAGCCGAGTGGATACCAATACAGAAATAGCATTGACTGATCGTTGGAATGATAAAGACTCACAGCTGGTTAGTGAGGAAATGATTCAGGATATGTTGAGCTTTCCTTGGATTCGTGATTTTCGCTCAAGTAATGGCGGAGAAAAGCCGACTATTATTATCCAGCGTGTGCGTAACAAATCCCACGAGCACATTTCTGCTGAAACTTTCTTGAATGATCTGAAGCGTGCCATTATCCGCAGTGGCGACGCCTACTTTGTTGCTGGTGGCAGCGAGCGTAGTGACGTTCGTGAAGAGCGTGCTGATCAGGAAATCAATGCAGCTAATGCCAAGCAAATGGGGAATGAACAGGCTGCCGATTTTGCATTGTCAGGTAGCATTAATAGTTTTGTCGATCAACTTGATGGCACTCGTGTCACCACTTACCAAATTGATCTAAAGCTCATTAATATGGAAAACAATATCGAAGTGTGGAATGGCCAAAAGAAACTGAAAAAACTGCAAGAGAAAGATAGTTACGGCTGGTAATAATAAAGGGGTAAGTGATGTTGCATTCAAATTCTTGGATAAAACTCATGGGCCTACTTGCGGCGAGCTTTATGCTCGCCGCTTGTGTATCTAGCCCGAGTAAAAAATCCTCAGCGAGTATGGCGTCTGTTGAACCAGATTGGGTCATCAACGAACCGGCAAAACCTGGCTTGGTATATGGTGTCGGTAGTGCACCCGTTTATGTGGATAAAAGTAAAGCGCTTAAGCAAGCACAAGACGCAGCTCGCATGAGCATGGTGCAAAAGCTGAAAGTGACGATTAGTGGTTCTTTAACACAAGACATTGAAGAAACTCGGCGTTCGGGACAGCAAACTGAGTTGGTGAAGAGCGTACGCAGTCGTATTCGTAGCGAAATTCCTAATGCTGAACTTGATAATGTTGAGATAGTTGAAAACTACATAGACGAAAAAAGTAAGGTCGCTTATAGCTTGGTACGCCTCGATCGTGTGCGGGCTTCGAGTTTATTACGCCAGCGTATCGATGAATTGGATCAGCAAGCCATTGATCGTGCAAATCAAGTAGATACAAGTTTGGAGACATTGCCGCAGTTACAGCAACTACTGCCGGTCTTGACCTTTGTAGAAAAGCGTGAGCGCTTAGCAGACCAGCACCAATTGGTTGATGAAAACAATCGCTACCCGCAAAAAGATGATTTGCTTATTGAAGCAGAGCAAAGGGTGGCTTCTTTGTTGGATCAGTTAGTGGTGCGCTTAGAGGCGCAAAACCAAGATGGAAAAATACTGCGCTCTGGATTGAATGAGGCCTTAACTAACTTGGGTTTACGCATTAGCCAGAACACTGCAGATTTAACATTTCGTTATAGTGCTGAGTTACGTTTAAGTGAAAAATCTGGTCGCTTTATTGTTTTTGCTAGTGGCCAAGTGCAGATTCAGGATAGTGATGGGCGCATCCTCAGTGAATTTCGAAAGGAAGCAAAAGGTTTGAGTGCTATTTCTATGCAGCAGGCTCAATTTAAAGCAGTGAAGTCTCTGGGGCGCGCTTTAGGTGATGAGCTAGCCGCGAGTTTGCTCAGTAAGATTGACTAAGCACAGCCTAATAACGATCTGGGTGGTGAAGGCGTATGCGCTTGAAATCATCACTCAGCTCTAGTGCTGTTTCTGCTATGCTTGGGTCAAATATTTTGCCACTATTTTCTTTAATGAACTCAATGATCTCTTCATCTTTAAAGGCTGGTCGGTAGCTTTTTTGACAACCTAATGCGTCGATAACATCGACGACTGTCACAAAACGTGCAGCTTCGTCTATTTGCTCTGCTTTTAATCCTTTTACTCCTTGGCCGTCCCAACGTTCATGATGCTGAGCTGCAATAATGCTGGCCATTTTTAAAACCGGCTTATCAGATTTTCCTAAAATAGCTTCACCTATTTCGGCATGTCGTGCCATTTCTTCCCGATCTTGTTCTGTATATTGGCCACGCTTCGTTAAAACCTCATCAGCAATACCAATAGTACCAATGTCATGTAGTGGGGCTGCTAATTTTAAGCGTTCGCAAAAGTTATCATCTTTGCCGGCGGCTTTTGCTAACAAATACGCCATTTTACTTACCCGTCGGACATGATTACTTTCATCTGGTTGTCTGCGCTCGATGGTCTCACTGAGCACATATACAAGCTCCTGCCGTGAACGCTTAACTTCATCTTTTTGCGACAGGTTATTATGGGTAATAGCAACGCATCGTGTATACATATCTAATAAATGACGTCCCATTTTTTTAAGTGGCGCATTGGGTTTAACGTACAGTAAATTTTCGCCAGCAAGATCAGTATGGTAATAGCCGACATAGACAGGTTCTTCATATAAGCTTTTGTTGGCCCGTTTCGCTTGATCAAAGTATCGAGTGATTTCGTCAGGAAGCTGATGGCTTTGATCGAGAATTTGTTTAACTTCACCTGTTGCTGCAAGGATTGAATAGTACTGTTTACGCGCCTTTGCAGCCACGGCATCAACTGGCGTGTGGGTGCATACAGCTTCGCTATCTAGGTTTAAAAGCGTACCGATTTCTTCTAGAACCGCGCTGGCAAATACGGGCAGTTGCTGAGTGTCAACAATTTTGCTGGTGGCGTCGATTAAGTTGTAAAGTCCCTTGCGGTTAGTTTCTATTGCGAGGATATCGCGATAACTGCGCAAAGTGCTGTAAAGCAGTGTTTTCAGTTTAGTACTGGTTAGCTCCGTCTTATTTTTGTAATCGTTAATATCAAACTTAGCAATTACAGTATCCTCTGGCGCTTGGCCTGGTTGTCCGGTACGTAAGACTAAACGAATGTGATTGTCTTGTAGTTGTTCTCGAATATATTTTACCAGTTCCAGTCCCGCATCATCGGTTTCCATGACAACGTCAATGATAGCTAGTGCAAAACTATCTTGCGTGGAGAGCAGGCTTTTGGCTTCTGCCGTGGAATAGGCATGAATCAATTCGATAGGCTGATGATCAAAGAGACAGCTTCCTAACACCAGGCTTGTGACTTTGTGTACTTGCTCCTCATCGTCCACAATGAGGACACGCCAAGGTTTTATCTGGTCTTGGAGTTGACTGGCAGGGGTCGGCTGTTCGTCCTCACTACCAAAAAGCAGGTCTGAATCTGACATCTTTGCTCCCTTGTCTGAACCCCTGTAATCACTCTCCCTAAGTTTAGACGCATTTTCCGGGCCTGCTGCTACTATTTAAGGGATGGAAAGTATGTTTTGTACTGGGGAACTCTGTTTGTGAAGCACTGGTTTGCGCAACTCGCCTTTGGCAAGAAGATACAGCTGCTTATTAACGCGATTAGCGTAGGTGTCTTGCTATTAGCTGTTCTGGCTATTGGTTTAGGATTTTATGGCGAGTTCAAACGCAATTTAGAAGATAGAGTGATTCAAAAGTCTAGATTATTGGCTGATGCGGCCTCAGTAGGGGTTATTTTCGACCAGACCGAATCGGTTAGTATGTTGTTGAGATCCTTGGCAGTGGATAATGGCGTCGTCGAGGCGATTGTGTACAAAAAACTAGGCGCCTCACGCTATGAGTATTTTGCTCATTATCGTCATGAAAGTTTGAGTAAAAAGACGGCTAACGACTATGCCTACGATATGGGCCCCCAGCAAGAGTGGTACAGAAACGCTTTTATACTTCGTTTGCCTATGCTTGTGGATGGTGAGGAAATTGGACGTTTGGTTTTAGTTGAAAACGACAACTATCTTAGGGTATTTGTGCAAAATATTCTGATCTATCTAATCCCTATACTGCTTACCTCGATGTTCTTGATTTGGCTTATTAGTAGGCGAGTTCAGTTCTGGGTCGCCAAGCCTTTACGTGAACTTACCGTTGCGGTTAATGAAGTTGCTTACAAGCAGAATTATCAAATGGAAGTCCGCATCAATAGCGATGATGAATTAGGGGAGCTTGGCGGTGCATTTAATGTCATGCTGAATAAGCTGGCAGAAAACGATGAATATCGTGTGAAGAAAGAGCTAGAAATTATACAGTTGAATGCGGATCTAGAAGACAAGGTATTTGAGCGTACGAGGGAGCTGAAGAAGAGTCTCGATGATCTAAAACACACACAGCAGCAGTTAGTAGAGCAAGAGAAAATGGCATCTTTGGGCGAGCTTGTCGCTGGCGTAGCTCATGAAATCAATACACCCATTGGCGTAGGAATTACAGCCGTTAGTCATTTAGATAATACTGTTCAGCGGTTACGAGAAAGTTTTATCGCGGGTACCTTGACTAAGCAGCAGTTCACGGACTTACTCAGTGGCGTCAATGAAAGCAGTGACATTCTCGCTGCTAATTTAAAACGTGCCGCGGATCTTGTGAAAGCATTTAAATCTGTCGCTGTAGATCAAACCAGTGCCGAAGCTAGGCTTTTTAATCTCAACGATTATATTAAAGACGTTTTGACTTCGTTACGCCCTAAATTGAAACGCGTCAGTCATCAGGTCATTATGGAGGTCGATGAAAATATCGACCTTTATTGCGACCCTGGAATTATTTCGCAAATTTTCACCAATTTGATTTTAAACTCTCTTAATCATGCTTTTAGTGATGCGGATGAAGGAAAAATGGAAATAAAGGCCGAAGCGGATGAAAAAAATATACATCTAACCTACTGCGATGATGGCGAGGGAATAGAGCCGGATCTGCTGCCTCGGCTTTTTGATCCGTTTGTGACTACCAAGCGTGGTCAAGGCGGCAGTGGTCTAGGGACTCATATTATCTATAATCTTGTGACTCAAGGTTTGGGAGGCACGATTCATTGCACTAGTGAGCTAGGGAAAGGCGCATGCTTTGATATTGTGATTCCAAAACAGCGTATTACTCCCTCGAGCATGTCATAGGATAAGTGCATCGTAATAGCGCCGGTCGAATAAGATTTGCACTGATATTGCCCTAGACAATGATCCGTGGACTAGGCGAGTAGAGACAGTGATTTACCTATTTGCGTTATCACATCCCATAAAATTTTTCTAAACAGTCCCCTAAAAATGCAATGTTGGCCGTTTCCGCCTTTTCATTTTGTATAACATTGCGTTACATTTTGCGCCCGTTTCGCTACACGACTTACAACTTGTGCACATTAATTGCAAAAGCCTACATAAGGGCCTGCTGACATGTGACATTCCTCACGGTTGTAGAAGCGAAAAGCGCCTAAAGTAAACATAACAATAACGTATAAACTATTAGGGATAGCTTCTGATATACGACTCCAAGTTTACAGGATGTAATTATGTCGTAGGAGCTGAGAATATGAAGACAAGACCTGACCTTATGGTCATCATTAGTATGATATTTGTAGTGGGTGCCGTTGCCACCAGCTTAACCGCAAACAGCAGTGATCAAGAAATTACACCACAAGTATCGCAACACATGATTCGCTAGAATCTAATCTATTATCCGATGCATGCCATGCAGTACCGTTACAGCTTAGGTTAAAACTCTATTAGGCCCTTTTCTGTAACGATTGCATGCATGGGTACATCCCATTCTTCAATAGGCAATGACTCTACTTGCTGAAAGCTATGGGCCAAACCAATAAGCTTTGGTTTAGGTAGCGTCGAATGACGCAAGAATTCAAAGCTGCGATCGTAAAATCCGCCACCCATCCCTAAACGTCCTCCTTGCTGATCAAAGGCCACTAGTGGCATAAACACAAGGTCTAATTGCTGCGCTTTCACAAACTCACGGCTAATAGGCTCTTCGATACCAAACTTGTTTTTTTTGCGTGGTAATCGGTAATCTGCAAATTGCAAAAAACCTTTCTTGGTGGGATGAAGAATGGGTAAAACGCATTGCTTGCCACGGTATAACGATTTTTCTGCTAAGACGACAGGATTGGCTTCGCCATCGTTGGCGAGATAGATAGCGATGGTTTGTGCTCGGGTGAAAAAATTGGCTGACATAGCGTGCTTAGCGATGGCTTTGGCATGCTTAAGCTGTTGTTGGTCACTGAGTGATTGCCGTTTGCCGCGCATGGCTTGACGAATCAATTGGCGATCAATGGGTTGTGTCGAATCTTGCTGAATGCTCATAGTAAAAGAAAGGGCTCTCCACTGTGCCGCTGTCAGAGAAAGGCCTTGAACCGAAAGGTCCAAGGTGGTGGTTCCTGCAAAGAATCGGGCTTTCCGCTCGAAGACGGACTTGCTCGCCATCAAAGGCGAGGAACCTCCAGTTTTTTAAGTAAGGCTCGAGGACTTCAAAGACTGGCGCACACCCCAGAGAGCGATATCAGTATAACTTAGAATCCGCCCATTTGCTGCAGTTTCTTTATGATTAAATCTCACAATTTATTGATTAGTTAAATCAAAAAAATATGTCTAAGTACTTGAAATGTAAGAAGAAAGGGTTTGAGCGTATTAAGGTTCAAGATCCATTTGTTGATCCTCTGCTAGGACCCCTTCGAGCTTGCTATTCAGGTTGCGAATTTGGCTTTGTAAGCTCTCGCTACCACCAATGGCATTAAGGTAGTCGTAGGCAAGATTGAGTGCAGCCATAATGGCAACGCGTTCAGTTCCATAGAGTTTGCCTTGTGATTTTATCTCGTGCATGCGCTCGTTCAACAGGCGTGCGGCACGTTCAAGGTCTTGTCGAGACTCTTCTGGGCAGGCTACGCGGTACTCTTTTCCCATGAGATCCACGGCCACTGTATTCTCTTGGCCTGTTCCTGATTGGTTACTCATTGGGTTCTTGCTCCAAGTGACGTAAACGGGCGATCATCTCCGCAATTTTGTTGCGAGCCAGCTCATTCTGTTGCAGTAGACGATTGCGCTCGTGTTGCCAACCATCGGCCTCAGCTTTGAGTTTTCGATTCTCTTCTTTGCACTCGCGGTATGCCGAAATGAGTTCGTCTAGTTTTTTATTGATATCTTTAAGATTGTGAGAATCCATAGTTGTCTCGGTTTCCCCTGTTTAGGGCAATATAATCCTGCGACGGGTGAGGGTCAATCGTGGTAGTATACTCTTCTTTTTCGAACAACCTAAGGCTCAAGTGATTCTTTATGAGCAACAAAATTTCTCGCTTTGATTTATACGCCAATATTGGACTAGCACAGGGTGCCCTTACTTCCCCTTCAGCCCTGCAAGGCTGGTTGACTGGCTATGTGTGTAGCGGTGCTCGACTCAGCAAAAAGCAATGGTTAGAAGCCAGTGCTGAGTACTTGGGCCTTCCGGAAACCTGGAACGACAAAAGTAAACTTCCTGTTTTAGGTTTTTACCAAGATGAATTGCGTAACATCGAAGGTGAGGACATGGATTATCAATTGTTGTTACCGAGTGATGAGTCGGATTTTACCGTACGCATGCAGGCGTTTGCTGAATGGGCTAAGGGATTTTTAGATGGATTTGGTGCGTCAGGTCGTATCGATGAGTCTGATCTTACGGAAGACGTAATGGAAGTCCTCAAACACTATGATGCTTTTAGTTATGGTATTGAAGATGATGATCTGGACGAGGATAGCGAACGTTTATTTACGGAATTGGTTGAGCATGCTCGCGTGACCGCTATGTTCATGTTCTATCATTTTAATCAGCAGCAAGAACCCAAGCTTCATTAATGGTTGAGTCATTATGTTGAATTTTGCAGCCCATCGACAGGCATTATTTGCGCAGTTACCGCCAAACAGTTTAGCGATTATTCCTTCAGCGAGTTTGCAAACACGCAATAACGATGCAGAGTTTCCATTTCGCCAAGATAGTGATTTCTACTATTTAACTGGATTTACTGAAGATAGCGCGTGCTTGGTGTTGCGCAAAGCAGATGGCGATGATACTTCGATCATGTTTTGTCAGCCAAAGATCAAAGAAATGGAAATTTGGACGGGCTATCGCCTAGGACCTGAGGCGGCAGCGGAACAGCTCAATATAAGCGAGGCTCGTTCTATTGAAGAGTTTACAGAATCGCTACCAAAATTATTAGAAAACATTGATCATCTTTATGCCGCGTGGGGAAAAGATGCGCAGCAGGATGCTCTTTATCTAGATGCAATTAACAAAGCCAAATTGCAGTCGCGAAAAGGTGTTAAAGCACCGCAGCATATGCATGCCATTGAGCCTTTGTTGCATGAACAGCGTCTAATAAAAAGCGAGCCAGAGATCGAGATTATGCGTCGCGCTGCCCAGATCAGTGCTGAGGCCCACATCAAAGCGATGGAGGCCGTTAAACCGGGCATTCATGAGTATCAGTTAGAAGGTTTGATCCGTTTCCACGCATCACAAAACGGGTCACGATTTGATGCTTATACGAGTATCGTGGGAAGTGGGGCTAACGCCTGCGTATTACATTACATCGACAATGACGACGTGATTGAAAACGGCAATTTGGTTTTAATTGACGCAGGTTGTGAAGTCGAACATTACGCCAGTGATATAACTCGTACTTTTCCTGCCAACGGGCGCTTTAGCCAAGCACAAAAAGCTTTATATGAAGTGGTATTAGATGCCCAGTTGAAAGCGATTGATGCAGTAAAACCGGGTAACCATTGTAAAGTTTCTCATGAGGTCGCTTTGCAGGCGTTAACAGAAGGCCTAGTAAAACTTGGATTGCTAAGCGGTGATGTGGATACTCTGATTAAAGAGGAAGCTTATAAGCCATTTTTTATGCATGGCACTGGCCATTGGTTGGGCTTGGACGTTCATGACGTAGGTGCATATAAGGTGGATAATCAGTGGCGTGAACTGAAGCCCGGTATGGTCGTCACTATTGAGCCAGGTTTGTATGTTGCACCCGACAACATGGATGTAGACGAAAAGTGGCGTGGTATTGGTATCCGCATTGAAGATGACGTCTTGGTCACTGATCAGGGTCATGAAGTACTGAGCCATGCTGTGCCAAAATCTGTGGAAGAAATTGAAGCGTTGGCTTCTAAGAACCAATAGTCGTTTGATAGAAAGGTAACGAGCAATATGGCCGATCATGATTTTGATTGCATAGTTGTCGGTGGCGGCATGGTCGGCGCGTCATTTTTGCTGATGTTGGAACCCGCTCTCGAGCAAGGCCAAAAAATCGCTATTATCGACCAGTTTGATTTAACGCAAAGTCAATGGCAGCAACCCAGTTTTGATGATCGCTCCAGTGCTATTAGTGAAGGTAGCCGCCGCATATTGCAGCGCCTAGGGGTTTGGTCCGAGTTATCCAAAGCCACACCTATTGAGCATATCCATGTGAGTCAGCGTGGTCATTACGGGCGTGTTCGTATGCACAGTGCCGACTACCAATTAGATTCACTCGGCCATGTGGTAGAAAATCGAGTGCTTGGACAAGCTCTGGCGTCACGGTTATCAGCCATGAAGCAAAGCTACCCCAATCTTTCTATTATTGCTCCTGCTCAAGTGAAAGCGGTGAATGCTCGTTCTTCCGATCAGAAATGCGTTTATCGGCTTGTGCTCGACCAAGATCGAGAGATCTCCACTGGGTTATTGATAGCGGCGGATGGTGCCAATAGCCATATTTGTCAGTCCCTTGGCATCATTCAAACACGACGCTCTTATGAGCAAACCGCGATTATTGCCAATATCGCTATGAGTCAAAAACATGAACAATGGGCATATGAGCGTTTCACCGAGCAGGGTCCTTTAGCACTTTTGCCGCTTGATCAAAACCGTTATGCGCTAGTGTGGTGTATGGAGTCGAAACTCGCTGAACAAAGATTAGCGCTCGACGATGCAACTTTTACTGCGCAGCTGCAAAAACAAATCGGTTTTGATAAAGGCTTGGTTGAACGTGTGGGCGAACGACAAAGCTACCCTTTGATCCTGGTGCAAGCGCAAGAGCAGGTGCGTAATGGTTTGGTGGTATTGGGTAACGCGGCCCATTCATTACATCCTGTTGCTGGACAGGGCTTTAACCTCGCATTACGAGATGCGCGTCAATTGGCCAATGTGATCAACAAAACTTCAATTGGGCTTGAGGACTTGTTCGATTATGCTCATCGTCAAGAAAATGATCAGCGCCTTACCGTGAGTGCTAGTCATAGTCTTCCGACGTTATTTCAATCTAGTTCTCTCTCGATATTAAGAGGCTTGGCTCTAACCAACTTAGATTTAGTACCGACAGCCAAAAAATTATTTGCGCGTCAGGCTATGGGACTTGTAAGTAAAGCTTCAGTGTGGCGACCGCAACAAATGACAAAAGGCGCTCAATAATGCAATACGATGTAATCATTATCGGTGGCGGCATGGTGGGTTCCGCGTTGGCCTTAGCATTAAGTAATGCAATGCAAACCGGGCAAATGCCTGAACAAAAAATTGCCTTGATTGAGCCCAGCCCGGCGACTATGCCACAGCAAAAAATCGAACATGTGACCGATGTAGATATGCGCGTTAGTGCAATCCATCGTGGTAACCAGGCCTTTTTACAAAGCATAGGAGCTTGGCAGGGTATTCCCAAGCAGCGCCTTAGTGCTTATGACAAAATGCGAGTATGGGACGGAATTGGTACAGGGCATATTCAATTTGATGCGTCTGAAATGACCGAGCCATGCTTGGGGCATATTATCGAAAACCGATGTGTCGCAGCGGCACTCATTAACGAGATACAGCGTCAGGGAAAAATTCGCTTGATCACTCAAAAGACAACTGAGATCGAGCGCCTCAGCGAAGAAAATGAAAGCTATTACGTACACTTGGATAACGATGATTTGTTAAAAACATCCACGATTGTGGCTGCTGATGGAGCGCGTTCGTTTATTCGTCAGTGGGCTGAATTTGAAACTCGCGAGTGGGATTATGAGCATCATGGATTAGTGTGCACTATTCGCACTGAACAGTCCCATCAACTATGCGCATGGCAGCGATTTACACCAGATGGTGTACTTGCGTTTTTACCATTGCCGCAAGATGACAATGGACAAGAGAACCTAGTATCCATTGTTTATTCCTGTTCTCCAGAAAAAGCAGATTCATTGTTAGCTCTGCCCGATGACGAGTTTTGTCAGACCCTCTCTGGCGAATTTGAATATCAATTGGGTCGCGTTTTAGAGGTGGGACCGCGGGCCGCTATCCCGCTACGTCAGCGTCATGCCAAAACGTATGTGAAGTCGGGAGTCGTCTTGATTGGTGACGCTGCACATACCATTCATCCGCTGGCGGGTCAGGGGGTAAATCTTGGCTTGATGGATGCCAATGTGCTTGCGCAAGAGTGGATCCGAGCAAGCAGAAGGGGTCTTGCGCTGAACGATGGATTGACTTTGCAACGGTTTGAGCGCCGACGTATGGGCGAGAATCTGAGTATGATGGCTACTATGGAAGGCTTTAAGCGCTTATTCGCTCCGCAACCACCGGCCATTACTTGGATGCGCAATTGGGGAATGACTAAGGTTAATCAAGCACCCATGGTGAAGCACCATATTATGCAGCTGGCTATGGGGTTATAATCGCCATAAATATTCGCTATAAGTATCACGTACATGTTCCATATCGCTTTATTCGAACCTCAGATCGCCCCTAACACGGGGAATATTATTAGACTATGCGCCAACAATGGTTGCCAGCTGCATTTGATCGAGCCTATGGGTTTTAATTTAGAGGAAAAAAAATTAAGGCGGGCAGGTTTGGATTATCATGAGTTTGCCAATGTAAGTGTGTATCCAGATTATTGGGCGTTTAAAGAGGCCATGAAGGATAAACGTATTTTTGCTTGTACAACAAAAGGCAGTGGCCATTATCACAAAGTGAAGTATCAACCTGATGATGTACTGCTATTTGGTGCTGAAACTCATGGACTGAGTGATGAAGTAATGGAGAGCATTGATCCAAGCATGCGCATTCGAATACCTATGCTGCCCGATAGTCGCAGCTTAAATCTGTCTAATTCTGTTGCCATTATTTCCTTAGAAGCGTGGCGTCAAAATGATTTTTCTGGCGGAGTTTAATCGCTTAACCACCTGCTTATTTTTTCGATATCACTGATCAATCAATTGCCTTAAACCGATTTTTCGGGGCCTTATACTGTAAAAAAAGTTGGAGGTATTATGGGATTGTTGATAGAAGGTCAGTGGCACGACCAATGGTACGACACCAAAAGCCAAGGTGGTCGCTTCAAACGCCAAGAAAGCGAATTTCGCCATACCATTTCACCTGACGGGCCTTTCAAGCCAGAATCGGATCGTTATCATCTTTACGTCTCAATGGCTTGTCCTTGGGCACACCGAGCATTGATCTTCCGCAAGCTAAAAGATTTAAGCGAACACATTTCTGTTAGCGTCGTGCACCCGAATATGTTGTCCAATGGATGGGAGTTTCGTCAGGACGATGGTTTTTATAAAGATCATCTATACGACTTTGAGTTTGCCCATCAGCTATATACAAAAGCCAAGTCCGATTACACAGGTCGCGTAACTGTACCCATATTATGGGATAAACAATCACAAACCATCGTGAATAACGAATCTAGCGAAATTATTCGTATCTTCAATAGTGCGTTTAATGAACTGACAGGCAACAATCACGATTATTATCCTCAAACCCTTCAATCGGAGATCGATGCGGTCAACGAGCGCATTTACCATACTGTAAACAATGGGGTATACAAGGCTGGCTTTGCCACGACACAAGATGCCTACAAAGAAGCATTTAACGAACTGTTTGATTCACTGGATTGGATAGAGCAGAGATTATCTGAGCATCGTTATATGGTCGGTGATCAGATCACGGAAGCGGACTGGCGATTATTCACCACTTTGGTGCGTTTTGATGCGGTTTATGTCGGGCATTTTAAATGTAATAAAAAACGCATAGTGGACTACCCCAATATGTGGGCCTACTTGCGAGAGCTGTATCAGCACGCCGATGTCGCCACTACCGTGCATATGGATCAGATCAAGCGCCATTATTATTATAGCCATACCATGATTAATCCCACTCAAGTTATCCCTGAAGGCCCTGATCTGGATTTTTGGGCACCTCATGATCGAGATTGACACTGGTATTTATATTTTTTGCTCATGATTAGCAATCACAGATAATGAAGTGGTTGCTAACTTTGCATTAGAGCAAGGGTTTATCCGGTTTTTTTATGATTTCCCCTATTAGGATATGTCGCTATCTGGCACAATTCTGTTGCGCTGACTTGGGTGTAACGGAACATGATGATAATAAACAAACCTGCCGTATGCGCCGCCATCCTATTTTCAATAAGTGCGGCATCCAGTTATGGTGAATGGCTACAAGAATCAGAATTTGACCTGGCTGAGTTTAATGAATTCTCAGTCCCGGTGGTGTTAACGGCAACTCGGATCCAACAACATCAAGCGGATGTGCCCGCAAGTGTCACTATCCTTGATCGTAGTTTTATCGAACGCTCAGGTGTGCAGACATTGTCTGAATTGTTGCGGTTTGTGCCTGGAATGATTGTGGGCCCTGATCGCAATAATAATACTGATAGTGTGCAATATCATGGCGGCCCAACTGCGTTACCCAAAAATCTGCAAGTGCTATTAAATGGACGCAGCATGTACCGCTCTGGCCTAGCCGCCGTTAGCTGGTATGAAATGCCCGTCTCACTGAATGATATTCGCCGCATTGAAGTTGTGCGCGGTCCTAACGCAGCCACATACGGTGCAAACTCCTATCAAGCGGTGATTAATATTATCACTCGACATCCTGCGGACACATACGGACAGACAGCCGAGGTGCAACTGGGCAATAATGGCGATAAAACGCTGTATGTCAGTCAAGGTGACCGAATTCATAAAACCGATTATCGATTTACCTACGAATATAAGCAAACAGATCAATTTCAAGTAGATGAAGACGAGCGGGAGAATCAGTTCATTGATTTTACCACCAGCACTTATTTGAAAAACAACGCAGAGTTACAAACCTATACCGTAGTTTCGCAAGGTAATCGGGAGCTGACGACAAATGATACTTTAGTGACATTGCAGCAAAACGAAAATCAAGTAGATGAAAATCGCTATGAATTTGGAATGAGTTATACCCAAGACCTTAGCAGTAAGCATCAGATTAAACTCACTTCTTATGCTACCTACTATCAACAAGAACAAGAATATGTATTAGAGGGAATCCCAATTGCACTTTTAGACGATGATATAAGAGCACTTTATACTGATAATAAAAATTTAGTAGAAGGCTCTGGTACGTCGGCGAAGGGGTTTGAAGAAGCGATAGAAACGGAAAATCCTGCACTTATTGCAGGGTACTACTCTAGTCTTAGTAATGAAGAAAAAACCAACGTAGGCTTTTTAAACATGTTTTTAGTTGGTCAGTTTCCCGGTGGGGAATCTTTATTAAGCGATTATACATCAAGGCTGTCTGCTCCATACCAGGCTTCAGTTGCAGCGATCGTCGATCGTTATGAGAATGATCCACAAACCTCTCCATTTGATACAACAGTTGCGGGCACTGTCTTTGCCGATCTTGACGAATACCGATACGACATCGAATTACAAGACACCTACATTGTTAACGACGATTTAACCTTGGTGGGTGGCGCCAGCTTCCGTCGGGATATTGTTGAGTCTGACCATTATTTCTCGGGCCGCTTTACCAATGATACATATCGCTTATTTTCCAGTGCTACATGGCAAGCCACAGAAAGCACCATCACCCATTTCGGTCTGATGGCAGAAAAAGAAAGTGATGCCGATGCCGTGTTTGCACCGCGACTTGCTGTTATTGAAAAACTCAATCCGGCTCAATCTGTGCGCTTTGTTTATAGCGAGTCTGTGCGTAGCCCCGATTTATTTGAACAGTATGCCAACTGGAATTTTGAGGTGAGAAATGCGGAATCTGACGGGCAGTTAAATGGCACGACCTATTATGAAACCTCTCAGGGTCCGGGAAGACTGGATCATCAGCATATTGCATCGACTGAAATTGGCTATTACGGACGCTATCAAAAATTAGACGCTGAAATCGATGTTCGACTCTTTCATGAGCGTCTAACGGACGTGATTTATCAGTCCTTAAGTCTGGGCGATTTTGAAACGACTACATCCAACCGCATTGAGTTTAATGGTATCGAAATGCAGAGTACGTTTGTCCCGTGGCAAGATGGACAACTTCGTACTGTAGCCGCGTATATTGATGCTGAAACGAATCAAGATGATAACGAAGATGCCCGTCGCTTATTACGAATTTATGCCCAACACCAAGTTGCTGTTACTTGGCTACAAACTTGGCAACATAATATTAATTCAGCGGTGAGTTATTTACGCACTTGGGATTATGATCAATTGAATGAAGCACCTGCCGATCGCACGGAACTGGAGCGTATTGATGCGCGTATTGCGAAACGCTGGGTACAGTCTGATTGGGATGTAGAGTTGTCTCTAACTGCTCAGCATGATCTTACAAGTGATGCTTATGTTTGGCCGCAAACCGTGTATCAAGATCGCACTCGTGCGCAGCTAGGTTTACAGGTTGGCTGGTAGAAATGTTCAGATGTTGAGACCCGTCTCAGGGTCTCATTTATGCCTCGCGATAGATCCCCATAATTTTTTCACTAATAAGGTTTTTAATACCTTGTCGCTCGAGTGTCGACATATTGCTTAATGCACTCATGCGTAAGCGGTGCAAATGCAAGCAAGGCATATTGGAATCAAATTCGCGCAAGTCGCCTTTGACAAGCACAGGTAAAAACGGATCGTTACCTTGAAAGCGTTTTAGTATTTGGCGTAAACCTTCTTTGAATGGGATTGGGATAGAACGTACATTTTTCTGATTCTGACTGATCACAATGTACAGACCACTGCGATTTATTGTTTCACCAGGAACAATGTGTAGCCCTGTGGCTTGTACCGCTTCTTCAGGGATATGGTTAAATGTATCATGAAAAGCATATGGGTCAGGTAAGACGACCATGCTTTTTTGCATATCTTCTGGAAAGAAAATATTGTAGTTACTGTACATTTGACTCACCGTGGGTGAATACACACACAGTTTGTTTTCGAAGCGCTTTACAAAATCAAATGCGTTTTGACGTTGAGTAATATGATCTAAACCCCAGATCAAATCCGAATTCGATTGTGCTTGATCAGCATCTTGTGCAAAACCCATGTTACCCTCCAAAATGTTTTGGTTGTTACACCCGCAACTCAACTTGTTAGTATTACGTGTTTAACCTTCTATGGGTGTAGTATCGGCGAATAAATGCACTATTTCCGTGTAAGTTTGGTAACCACGGGCCTAGTTCACATAATGTATGCAGGGTTTGCGAAGGCCATCACAGAGTGTGTGCAAGTAGGCCAGAAGGGCCAAAAAAAGTGTGAGTCAGTCGAAGGTTTTTTAGATTAAAAAGTTGGGGCAGGAATCACATTTAGTCCGCATAGTTTTAATGCAGCTTGAGATAATAAACGCCAAGGGTCATCTTGTAACAAGTTCTTACACGCCATATCTATCTGGTTACATAATTGTAAGCATTCTTCTATGTCTTGCGTGCGCAATCGGCGTGTGGCGGCTTTTAACTGTTGTTGTTTCTTGGGCCAGAAGACCTTGAGTTGTTGCAGCGCTTTGTCATCGGATAAACCAGATTGGATTAATTGCTGCATAGATAACAATTGGCGTACATCATTAGCGAAAATAGCCAAGGGTTGCAGTACATTTAGACCTTCGCCTTGTAGTACTTGTAAAACATGCAAGCAACGTTTTTTGTCGCCTTTTAATGCTGCTTCACTTAATGCAAAGACATCAAAGCGGCTGGCTTCACCAACACTGGCTTCAATATCCTCTATGGTTATTTCGTTTTTCCCGACTAGAGTGAGCTTTTCTACTTCTTGCGCTGCTGCGAGTAAATTGCCATCGGTTCGATCCGCTAATAAGGCTAAGGCTTCGCGATCTGCTTTCATACCGTGTTGACGCATGCGATTAGCTATCCAGCCGGGTAATTGCTGGCGTTCAATGGGCCAGTGGGCGATGAATGCGCCGGCTTTATCGAGTGCTTTGAACCATTTGCTGTTTTGTTGTTTTTTATCGAGGCGAGGCAAGAAGATGATGAATAAATTATCTGGGTTAGGTTGCTCGCAAAGGCCCAACATGGTTTTGGCACCTGCGTCACCGGGCTTTCCATTATCAATGCGGACTTCAATTATTTTACGTTCCGCAAACAAGCTCATGGCATTGGCACTGTCATATAGCTCAGACCAATTGTAGTTGTGTTCGGCGTGGTGTACTTCGCGCTCAGTGAAGCCCTGTTGTCGTGCAACAGAGCGCAGTTGTTCACCAATCTCTTGGCTAAGCAAGGGCTCATCACCACTGACTACATAAAAAGGCAGCAGTGACTGTTGTAGATGCTGTGCCAGTTGCTCGGGCTTCAAACGCATGGGTTAGGGCTCTAGCTTAAGGTTTTGCAAACGGCGCAATAGACGGTTGGCATTATCTCTGCGCATATCTGCTCTTAGCTCGGCAGCTTCTTGCGCTTTGCCTATTTCAGCGGCTGCATCGTAAAGCTGTGTCCGATAACTGCTGACTTCAATCGTTTGCTGCCAATTATCTTTGCTAATCCGAGCTGTGAGCGTTTGCTTGAGTTCATACTCACTGGCCTTAGCATTGCTAGTGACGGCTAGCACGCGACGTGAGTTGTTTTCATTCTCTAGCGATAGCAGATAATCAGCGTCGTCGCTCAATGTAACACCATTGCTCAACAGCGCTTGTTGCACGTAATTGAAAGTGACGTTATCAACTCCTCCGTTTTCGATGGAGAGGATCTTAAGCGGAGCAGGTAAATTTACCTGTCCGCGTAATTGCCACCCACAAGCCGTTAACATAGCGAGGGAAAGCATGAGCGTCAGAGTAAGTCTTGCTGTTTGCCAAGCCTTAGCCATGAACATTCCCTCTAGTTGGCAACGATGTTGACCAGCTTGCCTGGTACATAAATTTCTTTACGCACAGTTTTGCCGTCAACAAACTTTTGTACGTGTGCATCAGCGTGAGCGGCGGCAATCGCCGCATCTTTATCGATATTGGCTGGTACTTCCAGTTTTGCGCGTACTTTGCCATTAACCTGTACAACGATTTCAATGCTGTCACGCACCAGTGCAGACTCGTCCACTTGCGGCCATGGTGCATCAAGAATCAAGCTTTCATTGCCCATTTCTTGCCAGATCACGTGACTCACATGAGGAGCAATAGGCGCAAGCATTTTCACCATAGCGCTTAAACCTTCGTGCAAAATAGCGCGGTTCTGAGCATCACTTTTATCTAGTTTCACCAATGTATTGGTAAGTTCCATAACGGCGGCAATAGCGGTATTGAAGGCGTAGCGACGGCCAATGTCATCACTGACTTTTTGAATGGTTTCGTGAGTTTTACGGCGCGCATCTTTTTGCTCGCTCGATAAAGCTTCTGCATCAATAGCAGGAATGTCTGAACCGTCCAATAGCTCAGAGGCTAAACGCCAAACTCTCTGCAAGAATTTTTGCGCACCCTGTACACCTGAGTTCGACCACTCCAGACTTTGCTCTGGGGGCGCGGCGAACATGGTATATAGACGCACCACATCGGCACCATATTGATCAATGGCTTCTTGCGGGTCTACCCCATTGTTCTTTGACTTGGACATCTTAATGACGCCTTCGTGAGTCAGCTCTTTGCCCTCGTAAGACGCTTTTGTGATACGACCTTTGGCATCACGCTCTACTTCAACGTCCGCAGGGTTGACCCACTCTTTGCCACCGTTTTCATTTTGATAGCTAAAGGCATCAGCCAAAACCATACCTTGGCAAAGTAAACTATTGAATGGCTCGTCACCTTTTACTAACCCTGTATCACGTAATAATTTGTGGAAGAAGCGTGCATATAAAAGGTGCAAGATGGCGTGCTCAATGCCACCTATATATTGGTCTACAGGAAGCCAATAATTAGCTTCTTCAGGATCAAGCATGATGTCATCTGCTTGAGGTGAGCAATAGCGGGCGTAATACCAAGAACTTTCCATAAAAGTATCGAAAGTATCGGTTTCGCGGAAAGCCTGCTCTCCTTCGAATTCGATATTTTCAAAATCAGGGTTGTTTTTGATCGGGCTATTAACACCGTCCATAACCACATCAGTTGGTAATTCAACGGGTAGCATGTCTTCTGGTGTTGGCACTTGTTCACCATTGGCTTTGGTGATCATAGGTACAGGTGTGCCCCAGTAGCGCTGACGACTCACACCCCAGTCGCGCAGACGGTAATTGGTTTGTACTTCGCCCTTACCTTCTTTTTGCAGGTAATCGGCTATCGCATCGAAAGCGGCTTCAAATTCCAAACCATCAAATTCGCCGCTATTCACCAGCTTGCCTTTTTCGGTGAAAGCTTCTTTTTCGAGATCAATGTCTTCGCCATTAGCTGGCTCAATCACTTGATTGATTTCAAGACCATACTTTTTGGCAAACTCATAATCACGCTGATCATGAGCGGGAACAGCCATCACCGCGCCTGTGCCGTAATCCATTAATACAAAGTTGGCGACCCAAACTGGGACTTCTTTGCCCGAAATAGGGTGAATGGCAGTAAAGCCAGTGGCGCAGCCTTTTTTCTCTATAGTGGCAATGTCTGCTTCGGCGGTACCGCCTTTTTTGCATTCTTCGATAAAAGCCGTTAGTTCAGCATTACCTTTCGCGGCTTCTTCTGCTAATGGGTGCCCAGCTGCCACAGCGACATAGCTGACTCCCATCAATGTATCTGGACGAGTGGTATACACTTCCAGTGGAATTTCTTTGTCTTTAATGCCAAAGCGCATCTGTACACCTTGGCTTTTGCCGATCCAATTGCGCTGCATGGCTTTTACTTGGTCTGGCCAGCCGTCCAACTGATCAAGATCGTTCAATAGCTCTTCTGCGTAATCCGTAATGCGGATAAACCACTGCGGGATTTCTTTACGCTCGATCGGTGTGTCACAGCGCCAGCAGCAGCCTTCGATTACTTGTTCATTGGCCAATACGGTTTGATCATGTGGGCACCAGTTCACCGCGCTGACTTTCTTGTAGGCTAAGCCTTTTTCCACTAATTTGGTGAAGAACCATTGCTCCCAACGGTAGTATTCGGGCTTGCAGGTAGCCAGCTCTCGGTCCCAGTCATAGCCAAAGCCCAAGCTGTTCAATTGACCTTTCATGTAAGCGATATTTTCGTCAGTCCATTTACCTGGCGCGGTTTGGTTTTTAATGGCTGCGTTTTCCGCCGGTAGGCCAAAGGCATCCCAACCCATGGGCTGCATGACGTTTTTGCCTTGCATACGCTCATAGCGGGAGATGACGTCGCCAATAGTGTAATTACGCACATGCCCCATATGCAGGCGACCGCTTGGGTATGGGAACATTGATAGACAATAGAACTTCTCGCGGTTGTGATCTACAACGGCTTTGAAGACTTTATTTTTGGCCCAAAATTGTTGGACCTGAGGTTCGATCTCGCTGGGATTATATTGCTCTTGCATAGTACCGATATCTGGACGGATTCGCTGAAATTAGAAAAGCCCATATCATACCCTAGACAAGCTGTAATAGCACAGATCTCGACTATTCAGTTTGCGCTATACAGATCGTATCTGTACTCACTTGTTGCATGACTAAGAGGATCTGGCCGACACCAATACCCCATTTACTCATACGGGTTTCATTGATTACTACGCCTTCGCGCACTTGATACATCCAATCGTTCATATGCAGACTGATGGTATCACCGGGTTCGCCGTATTCGAGATCATAAGACATATGAATGGCGTTGCCCGAATATTCCATGGTGGTGGGAACAGGTACATCATTGGCACTGGCTTGATAAGTGCCGTCAGCGTTGGGTTTTAGCGTCCAGATTCGGGTTTCATTATTGAAGCTACCATCTTCGTTTTGAAAGCGAAAAACTTCGTCTAAGGTTCCGACGCCTTGGTCATCCCAGCTGGCGTCAATACGTGCCTGAAAACTACGAATCTGTTTGCCTGAATAATCTCGCACCACGCCGTCGGCACAAATTTTACCTTGGAAAAATTGTTCAGGCGTGAGCTTAGGTGAGCGCTCGGCGTAGTCTTTTACATCAATACTGCTACAGCCACCTAAAACCAATATAAATAATAAGCTAAAAATTAAGCGCATATTCGCCTCATGATTGTTGACCATTCACTTCTCTTACTGGATGTAAGGTCTTTTGGATCATGTATTGACTTGATTCAAGCGCGGTATCACCTAGGCTAAATAAATGGAATATCACGGATGGAATAGGTATGTCTTGGTGGGGCAATCTTAGTCTGCGCTGGAAACTGCAAATAGGGTTCTTTGTTGTTACCGCGCTCACAACCATACTCAACCGCGTTCTTGCCGTTAGAGAACTGGATAAATTTATCGCCATTGGCGAGAAAAATAACGTTTCTCAGACGGTAATTGATGCACTAGAGGCAGAGCGACAAAGTTTCATTTTGCATAGCTTTTGGGAAAGCGCCATTGAATTTGTCATCCTCTTTATCATCATTGGCTATGTTGCCAAGCTTTTTACCAAACCCCTTCGCTCACTGATTAGAGCCTTTAAGCGTGTAGAAAAAGGGGATTTAACCCAACGAGTAAAGCCCCGCAACCAAGACGAGATTGGTGAATTAGCCACTCAATTCAACAAAATGACCGAGCGTTTGAATGAGGTCATTACCAAGGTCACTAGTAGCTCACAGCATATGCGGCAAAGTGGTTTCCAAATCACGGAAGTGAGTCAAAGTATTGCTCAACAAACCGAGCATGAGCACAGTCGCTTTACTCAGGTGAGTGAGGTGATCACGGATTTACACCACATCAGTGAGCAAACTCAATCATTAGCGGAGCAAAGTAAGCAAAAAGCCGATGATGGCAATCAGGCGGCATTGAGAAGTAAAAGTGCAGTCCAAGAAAATGCAGCACAGATGCGTACGGTAGAGAGCCAAGTGCAAAATGCGTCAGGGCAGGTAGCAGAACTTGAAGCCACTGCGCAAAGTATTGCGACTATCATCGGGACCATTGGTGAGATTGCTGAGCAAACTAATTTGTTGGCCTTGAATGCGGCTATTGAGGCTGCACGGGCCGGTGAGCAAGGACGTGGTTTTGCAGTGGTTGCTGATGAGGTGCGCTCATTGGCCGAAAAAACCAGCCAGAGCTCAGATGAAATTGAAAGCATCATAAAAAATCTGACTGGCAATGTCTTTAAAGTGACTGAATCTATGGGAGTGGTCGTGGAGCAGGTCCATGATAATGTTACCAGCTCAGAAAAAATCGCCGAGCAAATTGGTGAGGCGGCTGAGATGGTCAGTAACGCAGCGCAATTCAATGCACAAATAGATGACATGAGTGCAAAACAATTATCTATGTTTAATCAGCTTGAAGAGGCTATGGAAAGTCTGCTGCAAGCGCTGAAAAAGAACAGCTCGAAAGTTGGCAATACAGCAAATATTGCAGAGTCCATGTTGAAGCTAACACAAACCATGCACTCACTTATCGATCGCTTTAAAATTCACCCATTAACCGAAACGGTTTTACAGCTGGAAGATGAACGACGAGCTCATCACCGAGTGGAAAGCAATCTATTATTGCGCGTCAATCATGACGGCCAGTGGCAAGATGCGTATTGTGAAAACTTAAGTCTTAGTGGTCTTAAATTTTTGCTGGCGGATGAGTTGAGGCAAGGTCATCAGCTCGAAGTCTCTTTGATGTTACCCAAAGCGGACATTGACTCCTATCGTGGGCAAAAACCTCCAGTGATTTCAGGCGTGATCCGCCATCGCAAAGCTAGTGGTCGGGGTTACGAATACGGCATGGAGTTTGAAACGCTGAGTGCTGCACAAGAGGCGGCAGTTGACGAAGCGATTGGCTTCCTAACTCAGCAAACCGCATAGACAGATCTTTCTCATATAAAATGGTGGCAATAAAGTGGTGTTATGAATCAAGCGCACTGATGAATATCAATGCTTCTCATTAAACCCTCACAAAGTACTATCTAAGCATTGTAATTTTGTTCCGTTGTGGTTAGTTTGCGCACTCAGAAAAAAACTGGCTGCATGGAGTCAAAATTGAAACAGATTGTTCTAGCTTTGCTTGCCCCATTACTCTTCTTGCCTGCTTTCGCCATCGCTGAAAACACCACAGATTTTCAAGACGTTGTTCAACAAATGCGCGACATCAAGGGCAATCAAGTTGACTACCAAATTGCCATTCAAGAAGGGCAAGAGCGATCCATGCTGTGTGGTTACTGTCATGGGAAAGACGGTAATAGCGTAAAAAATGATATACCCAATTTGGCCGAGCAAAATACTGAATATCTATTGAAGCAATTTGAGTTGTTCGCTAGTGGCGAGCGAAAGAGTTACGTTATGGGGCAGCTATCTAAATCTTTGACTACAGAAGAGCGAATCAATTTATCGCTTTTTTATTCTTCGCAAACAGTGAAACCACAAACCGAAATAGAGACCTCTGAGCGAGGTAAAGAGAAATACCAAACTTTTTGCTTTGCCTGTCATGGTGAAGATGGTCATGGCAATGCTGATTTGCCGCGTTTAGCGGGTCAAAAATATCAGTTCCTCGTTGAGACGCTTACAGCATTTAAACGGGGGGAAAAGTCTCGTGCAAATTCGCCCATGGTTAAAATCATGAAAACAGTAGATGCTAAAGATATAGAGCCGCTAGCACGCTATATCGCTAACATGCCTTAGTATCTTAATTTCCCTGCCTTAGCCCGAGCGCTAGTCGCGTTCGGCTTAATCGTCTAAAACCTTGCTAATCTTCGTGCTATTATCCTTCTCTATTCTTTAATTGTAGAGTCAGAGCATGATCATCGAAGGTAGTAGCGATATCATCGTGCGCTGTGAGTTCTTCGCAGACGCATCACAACCTTGCCAATATTTAACGTTTCGTAATGGTTTTGTTTTGGTGTTGGGGCCTTCGTTTATGGCGTTGTATAAAAGCCAAGATGCTATTAACGATCCCTTGGGTAATGGCTTGAAAGCTATAGTGGATTTGCCGGCAGACCAGTCTCTCTCATTTCATAAAGACAATGGGTTCGTCACTGAATTCAGTGCTGGCTTTGTTGGATTACACGCTGATAAAGCGATTTTAATTACGCCCAATGACATCCAGCTTTTTCCATCAAAGTTGGATGCCTTACATAATCAAAATGAAATAGCGCGCTTAGCCCTTGCCTGAGGACGGTGAAGAGCGGCTTTGTTTTCTAGCGAGCCAGACGCACGAAGTAAGGCTCATGATTACTAGCAATAGAATTGGCCAGCTACGCCAGATCATAAAGGGAGTATTGCCTTGCATGATTTGGGCGTCTGCTCGCAAGATACCGTATTCAAATTGCGGAAGTTGCTCTACCACCTGACCTTTGTGGTCAATTAAGGCGGTTATCCCTGTATTTGTGGCGCGCAATAAATAGCGACCATTTTCCAATGCGCGCATTCTGGCGATCCCAAGATGTTGCTTCGGACCAATGCTATGTCCAAACCAAGCATCATTGCTAATGGTCACGAGTAAGCCTGAATCCTTTGCCATCTTGGCTGCAAAGTCTGGGTAAACGACCTCGTAGCAGATGAAGGGAGCTATGCCGTAGCTTAGCTCGTCTGACTCATATTTAAGGCCGACTTGATCGGCATGGCCCGGGCGAAATTGGGACATGGCAATATTGAAAAAACCTAATAGCGAGCGCCAACTGTCTGGCAAAGGCATGTATTCTCCAAATGGCACCAGTTTTTGCTTGTGATAAATACCTTCAGCTAAACCCAACCCCAATATGCTGTTGTGATAGGCACCGGGATACGCTTCTTGGGGGCCTTGTTGATAAGGGATGCCAGTGATAATCGCCGTATTATTCTCTTTACCGGATTCATCTAAGAACTTTAAATACTCTTTCGCTTGATGGTGTAAGACCGTAATCGCGGTTTCTGGCCAAAGCACTATATCTGCTTGCCAATGCTCTTCCGTCGCACTGCGATATTTTTCAAGAGTGGGATATATCTCTTCCGATAGCCACTTGCGTTCTTGCGCAATGTTGGCTTGTATGGCGACTACCTCACTGGTTTTAATGGACTCTGTCCACGGAATGAAGCTCAGCAAGAAGCCAACAAGCCATGGTGATAACAACACCGCAGCGTGTTGCTTAAATTGTTTGTTACCCCACTGGTCAATCACATAAGCAGCAGATAAGGCGACAATAAATCCAATAGAATACACGCCAAATACAGGCGCCCAACCAGCAAGCCAGGTATTGATGTGAGCATCACCTAGATATAGCCAAGGGAACCCAGTCAAGAACCAACTTCTAATCCATTCAAAACCAACCCATACGGCTGCAAAACTAAAAAAGCCCCAAGGTTTATTGGCAAACCATTTTTGATAGCAGTAGGTCATGATGGCAAAGAACCACGCTAGCCCCGCAACAAAGACAAGTGTTAATAAAAAGGCAGGAATTTGTGGAGTGTTACTGTATACATGGATGCTTATATAGACCCAGCTAACACCAGCGGCATAAGTACCAAAACCAAACCACCAACCGCGCCATAGAGCGGTTTTCGGACTCAGTGATTTTATGGAAAAATAAAACAACGCCACGGATAGCAATTGTAGTGGCCAATAGTGATAGGGCGCAAAGCTAAAAGGCAATAGCGCGCCTAGGGCAAAAGCAAAAAAATGGCCTGGAAAACCAGGCCTTTGTATCCATGAGAAATCCAATTTCTTCATTAGTCTTCTTCGCTTAAATCCGTTTTAGGCGTGACCTGTAATAGATGGATTTGGCGACTATTACCATTCACGACTTTGAATGTATGCTGACCAATGTCGATGGTTTCTTCGCATTCTGGAAGGCGACCAAATTGATCGACCACGATGCCGCCAATGGTATCGAATTCCAGAGCCTCGAATTGTGTGCCAAAGGTTTCATTGAAGTCATCGATGGACGTCAGGGCTTTAACCATATAGGTGTCGTTATCCACCTGTTTGATTGACGTATCTTCATCGTCTACATCGTGCTCGTCTTCAATGTCACCAACGATTTGCTCAAGCACGTCTTCGATGGTTACCAGGCCTGCGATGGAACCATATTCATCGATAACAATGGCCATATGGTTACGAGTAGCACGGAATTCTTTTAGCAGCACATTCAGGCGTTTGCTTTCTGGAACGAATGTGACGGGACGTAAAATGTCTTTCAGGCGGAAAGAATCTGTATTTTGCTCTAGAACAAGTGGCAATAGGTCTTTAGCTAGTAAAATGCCCACCACCTCGTCATCGCTCTCTGCCAAAACAGGAAAGCGGGAGTGAGCAGATTCAATAATGCTAGGTAAATAGTCTTTGGGTTTTTGATCAATACGCACACAGACCATTTGTGAGCGAGGGATCATGATTTCGCGAACTTGCATGTCCGCTACTTGAATAGCACCTTCCATTATGGACAGTGCGTCACTGTCTACGAGCTGGCGCCCTTCTGCTTCACGCAAGATGTGTTTTATTTCCTTGCGGCTGCGGGGGTCTCCGCCAAAAATCTTGAGGCTATCAAGCCAGTTTAAGATTGCGTTTCTCGGTCGGTCTTCGTTCATGATCTTAGTTAATTATGTAAGGGTCGGGGATATTCAATGTTGCAAGAATATCAGTTTCGAGGCGTTCCATTTCCTCAGCCTCATCTTCATTTATATGGTCGTAACCCAATAAATGCAAGCAACCATGTATGACCATGTGGGCATAATGGTGCTCAAGTGGCTTTTTTTGCTCAGCTGCTTCTTGGCAAACCACGGGGTGGCAAATGACAAGATCACCAATCAGGGTAAAGTTTTCGATTTCGGCCAATTCGGGCGGTATTTCAAAAGGAAACGATAGCACATTGGTGGGTTTATCTTTACCCCGATATTCATGATTCAGGCTTTGGCTCTCAGAGTTATCCACAAGGCGGATGGAAAGCTCAGCCTCAGGTCTTAATGATGCTAAAGCGGCTGTAACCCATGACTGTAATTGCGTTGGTGTCGGAAGGTTATCCCCTTCAATGGCTATTTGAACGTCAACGTCAATCACAGTTAATCCTGCTTCTCTTGGGCTTTTTCGTGACGCTTTTGTTCAACTTCAGCATCGTGAGCGTCATAAGCATCTACAATGCGCTGAACCAGTGGGTGGCGCACCACGTCTTTATTTGCAAAATGGCTGAAGCCTATGCCATCGACATCTTTCAGAATATGCATGATTTGTGTGAGGCCCGAACGTGCTCCTCTTGGCAAATCGATTTGTGTTACATCACCGGTGACAACGGCTTTGGAACCAAAACCAATCCGTGTTAGAAACATTTTCATTTGCTCAGGGGTGGTGTTTTGACTTTCGTCTAAGATAACGAAAGCGTTGCTTAGGGTTCGGCCACGCATATAAGCCAAAGGGGCTATTTCGATAACATTGCGTTCTTGCAGTTTCGTCACCTGCTCATAGCCAAGCATATCGTGCAAAGCGTCATACAGGGGGCGCAGATAGGGATCAATTTTCTGGGCTAAATCTCCTGGTAGAAAGCCCAGTTTTTCACCGGCTTCAACCGCGGGACGTACTAATAGAATCTTCTGTACGTCATCACGCATTAAAGCTTCTACGGCACAAGCGACCGCTAAATAAGTCTTACCCGTGCCCGCAGGACCAATACCAAAGTTGATATCGTAATCCGCAATGCCGCGAACGTATTTTTGCTGGTTGGCACCGCGAGGTTTGATAATGAGTTTGGGGGTGCGTAAAACAACCGGTCTTTTGCCATGGTCATCAATTTGCTCTTTGACCTGGGCGATTTCAATGTCCGCTTCTTTTAGCAGTAGATGAATGACATCGCTGCGGATTTCAGTACCGTTGTGGGTTTCGCGATACAGTTTTTGAATAATCTGGGATGCGTGTTCGACACTGGCTGCTTCGCCAGCAATTTTGAAGTGATTGCCTCGATTAAAAATCTTGATATTAAAATGCTTGGCAATTTGTTTAATGTGGCTATCAGTTTGTCCACAAAGATTAGCAAGGCGACGAGCATCGTCAGGTTCAAGATGAAAATCGCTCTGCGCAGTATGTTGTTCAGCTTTGGCTGTACTCATTCAGGTTTGTAGTCTCTCTTTGATGAATTGGGCACTGCAACTTTGTATCACAGTGCCAGCGGACCGCAGTCCTAATTAATCGTTAGAACACGCCTTCTTCTAATAATAGCGTACCTAGCAAGCTATTGGAGTAGGCGTCTTCAATACGTGTTTTAACAAATTTACCGATTAACGTCTGGTCGTCACAACGGAAATTCACTACACGGTTGTTTTCAGTACGACCTTGTAACTGGCCTGGATCTTTTTTACTGACACCTGTGACCAATACCGTTTCGGTGTTGCCGACCATGCGGCGCGCGATTTGCTGCGCATTTTGTGTAATGCGATTTTGCAAAATTGAAAGGCGCTGCTTTTTTACATCTTCTGGTGTTTCATCTTTTAACTCGGACGCAGGCGTACCAGGACGCGCACTATAAATAAAGCTAAAACTGATATCGAAACCAATTTCTGCGATGAGATTCATAGTGTCTTCAAAATCTTCATCGGTTTCGCCTGGGAAGCCAATAATGAAATCTGAGCTAATGCTGATATCAGGTCGTAGTTTTTTAATGCGATTGATTTTATCGATGTACATATCAATCTCGTGGCCACGTTTCATTGCCGATAAAATACGGTTGGATCCACTTTGCACCGGCAAATGTAAATGACTCACTAGTTCGGGTACTTCGGCGTAAACTTGAATAAGGCTATCGCTGAATTCAACTGGGTGGCTGGTGGTAAAGCGAATACGATCAATACCTTCGACTTCAGCGACGGCGGTAATTAATTCGGCTAAGTCAGCGATATCACCATCATCGGTTTGACCTTGATAAGCATTCACGTTTTGCCCCAGTAGGTTAACTTCACGCACGCCTTGCGCAGCCAGTTGTTCAACTTCGCGCATGACGTCAGCAAAAGGACGACTGACTTCTTCACCGCGGGTATAAGGTACCACGCAGAACGTACAGTATTTGCTACAGCCTTCCATGATAGAAACAAACGCTGAGGCACCTTCGACTTTAGGCGCTGGCAAGTGATCAAACTTCTCGATTTCTGGAAAGGTAATATCGACGACAGGAATGGAGTTTTTGCTGGCGTCCACAAATTCAGGTAAGCGGTGTAAAGTTTGTGGGCCAAATACCATGTCAACCTGGGGGGCGCGCTTGCGAATAGCATCCCCTTCTTGGCTTGCTACACATCCGCCGACGCCAATGACCAGATCTGGATTCTTTTCTTTTAGTTTGTTCCAGCGACCTAATTGGTGGAAAACCTTTTCTTGCGCTTTCTCGCGGATAGAGCAGGTATTTAAAAGCAGGACATCCGCTTCTTCAGGGTTGTCCGTTATTTCCATAGCATGACTCTCACCCAATAAATCGGCCATTCTCGAACTGTCGTATTCGTTCATTTGGCAACCATGGGTTTTGATGTACAGCTTTTTTGCCACGGGAATCACTCGGTCGTTAAAAAAATGGGCCGCAATTATAAACCTATGTGGAAACCCTGCCCAGTTTTGTGTGTCTTAACTGGTGAAAAAATGGTCGATATATTGTGAAAGTGAACGGTCACCAACCGAATGGCAGATGTCTTACACCATTTATCAGAAAAAAGAATGGGAACAGTTCGCAAAACTGCTAGTATGGCCATTGTGAACATTATTTTTGAGGCGTTCTAGAGTGGACGTCTAACAAAATGATATGTGTTCTACCAAGCAGTACAAGCTCAGTACAGAGCATACGGGCGTGAGTGTCGATTTAAGGAGAAAGGCATGTACAAAGATGGATATAAACTCAGAGGCGGTAGCTGCGAGCAGGATATCGTCAAGCGCTTGAGAAATGAGATTGATAAGCTGGAAAGCCAGTTGGAACGCCTGCAGATCGAAGATACCCCCCACAAATTCAGCCTAATGAAAACCTATAAAACCATGATTGCCTCTCGGCAGGAGCTCTTGCAGCAAATGCAAAACTTTTAACTGCTGGAGGAGTAAATCAAACGCTTGTTGTGTTTTTCTGGCGAGTTTTTTGCTTAATTATTAATTAGGCAAAAAGCCATAAAATCATTTGATCCATTGTCAAAAGCCCTTATTATGAAATTAAGACAGCAAATTCAGAGCTGCAGGTTTCGGGTTCTGATCTTGGGTTAAAGGAGGCCGCTATGACACAGGCAGTAAAACACCCACTTAAATGGCGTCTTGCAGATATTGATGGATCCGGTTGCGATCAAGTCAATATCGTCATGCCAGATTTTGATACTCCCACCCAGGAAGCCAGCCAAGATAAAGAGATATTGCTGGCCACAGACATTCCAAGCCCTCATAACATCACAATGGACATAGGCTGGACCGAAGAAGATTCCTACCTGTTTTTCATGCTGCTGGATAAGATGCTAAATATGAGCGAAATGATGGAGCATTTAGATGTGAGTCAGCCAGAAGTGGTTGATGTGCTGCATGTTGTCGCCGCTGCTCACTTTATTGCACCACTAGATAGCGAGGTCTACTTGGCTGAAGATATCCACACCGTTATGAGCGAATTGGATATTGGTGACTTGGTGGCGATCCATACCAAAGATGGTTTTAAAAGCGCAGTGGTAGCGCAATTAGATAGCATCGAAGCGGTCTGTGTTTTATTGGAAGAAGTGAATATTGACGCCGAGCATCGCTTAGAAGTGTACGATACGTTAACGGTTAACAAGCACAATATACTGCCGCCAGAATTCGGCAACGTGATGCCCGGTGATGAAGGTGTTATTCACTAGGAGCTTAGTGGATTTAGTTGATGCTTAAAGCGTAAAAAACCCTCATGAAGAGGGTTTTTTTATGGTTGCTTGTTATGGATGCTCAGACGAATCAGTCGTCGAGCATAGCTTTGTCTCTGACCGCACCTTTATCGGCACTGGTGGCAAATTTAGCATAAGCTTTCAATGCCGTAGTGACCTTACGTGGACGCTCTTCGACAGGCTTCCAACCTAGTTTGTCCTGTTCATGGCGACGGTGAGATAGTTCCTCGTCACTCAGATTTACGTTGATGCTGCGTTCAGGAATGTTGATAAGAATTTCATCTCCATCACGCAATAGACCAATGGCCCCACCTGCCGCTGCTTCTGGTGAGCAGTGACCAATGGATAGACCGGAAGTACCGCCAGAAAAACGGCCGTCAGTTAATAGCGCGCAGTCTTTTCCTAATCCTTTGGATTTCAGATATGACGTTGGGTAAAGCATTTCTTGCATACCAGGACCACCTTTTGGACCTTCGTAGCGAATAATTACTACGTCACCGGCTTTCACTTCGTCAGCCAAAATACCTTTTACTGCATCGTCTTGAGATTCAAATATTTTTGCTTTGCCGGTAAAGACCAAAATAGAGTCATCTACACCAGCTGTTTTGACCACACAGCCGTCTTGAGCAATGTTGCCGTATAAAACAGCAAGGCCGCCTTCAAGGGAATATGCATTCTCGATGCTACGGATACAGCCGTTCTCGCGATCACCATCTAAGGTTGGCCAGCGCGTGCTTTGGCTAAATGCGGTTTGAGTTGGAATACCAGCGGGACCTGCTTTGAAGAAATTCACCACTTCTTCACTAGGGTTGCGCATGATATCCCATTTATCTAGACCTTCTTTTACCGTTGCGCTATGGATAGTCGGAATATCTGAATGCAGCACGCCAGCGCGATCCAATTCGCCAAGAATACCCATGACACCACCGGCACGGTGAACATCTTCCATATGGTATAGGGGCGAATTCGGCGCAACTTTACATAATTGAGGTACTGATCGTGAAAGACGATCTATTTCTTTCATATCGAAATCGAGTTCCGCTTCTTGTGCTGCGGCTAATAAATGCAAGATAGTATTGGTGGAGCCGCCCATGGCAATATCCAGTGCCATAGCATTTTCAAATGCTTTAAAGCTTGCGATGTTACGAGGCAATACGGATTCATCGTCCTGCTCATAATAACGCTTCGCGTTTTTCACGATTAACCGACCGGCTTCTAGGAACAAGCGCTCGCGGTCTGAGTGTGTTGCCAATGTTGAGCCATTACCGGGCAAGGATAAACCAAGGGCCTCAGTTAAACAGTTCATGCTGTTGGCAGTGAACATGCCGGAGCAAGAACCGCATGTTGGGCAAGCACTGCGCTCGTATTCTGCGACTTTTTCGTCACTGGCGCTATCGTCGGCAGCGATGACCATGGCATCAACCAAGTCTAATTTATGCTCAGACAGTTTTGTTTTACCGGCTTCCATCGGACCACCAGATACAAACACCACAGGAATATTTAAACGCAACGCCGCCATGAGCATTCCCGGTGTGATCTTGTCGCAGTTTGAAATACAGACTAAAGCATCAGCACAGTGCGCATTAGCCATGTATTCTACAGAATCTGCGATAATTTCACGGCTAGGTAGACTGTAAAGCATACCATCGTGACCCATTGCAATGCCGTCATCGACTGCAATGGTATTGAATTCTTTTGCCACACCACCAGCAGCTTCAATTTCGCGACAAACCAATTGACCTAGATCTTTAAGGTGTACGTGACCCGGCACAAATTGCGTGAAGCTATTGGCAACGGCGATGATTGGCTTTTGAAAGTCATCGTCCTTCATGCCAGTGGCACGCCATAGTGCGCGAGCACCAGCCATGTTACGGCCTGCGGTGGAGGTTTTACTACGGTATTGTGGCATCTTCCTACCTCTAAATAAGCGATTATCTACGCTGGATGAGAAATATCGGGTCAGTATATCAAAGGCCCAGAAGTTCGGCTATTTCACGCCTTAAGACGTTGTCGCTTTGTTCTATTTAGCCTGAACAATATTTGCGTAAACCAGATATGGAGGGTCGATTAGCTGCTTTAGAGTTTGCACATTTGTTTTGTTTGCGGGAGCGCATTGATAGTTATATCAATATTGAGTGTCATAGTTACGTTTTGTTGCAGTTTTCGGATATTCAGCGCCAAGCACACCATGCTATAAAGACCATGTTAAAAATGTGGTATTAATAATGATAACTATAAACAAACGATAATGATGCTGCCCACCCAAGAAGCCTATCCAATGGCGCTGTTTTCACATCACTTGGGCAAGGACGTAGATCTGCTAAGGAAGGCAATCGATGATTATATCGTAAATGTGGATGTGACCAGTTTAGATACTCAGGTGAGCCTAGATGGTTATCTTGCAGATATCAGTAGTGAAGATATGCAGGTTAGTTATGTACGTTTTGGAATGAACGTGAATGTGGCTTGCTTTCATGATGACGTTTATTGCTTGGTCGTTCCATTGGCAGGAGAAGCTCGAATTCAGATTCCTCTTTGGCAACGCCCACTTGATAAGCAAAAAGCCTTTTTTCTCCCCCCTCATGTTACTTTGGATATGAACTACAGTGCCGACTGCGGGCATGTGGTTTTGCGTTTTCCAACTTCTGATTTTTATCAACAGGTTTTTGCGCCAGTGCTCGACGCAGGTGCTTTATTGTCAGATCAACAAGTGCGTAATGTTGTTCATGCGGTTCATTATTTTGTAAACGCATGTACATTTTTAAAAGACATGGCAAGTATAGATGCTCTCACGAATGAACTTAAGCAAGACATAGTTGATGCCATACATAATGAATCATTTGTACTCGAAAACCGCACGCTTGTTCACAATGAAAAACTTAAATCTGCGGTGGATTTTATTATTCATCATCCTGAATGGGATTATAAAATTGAAGAGCTTGTTGCTGTTACTAATGTGCCCATCCGCACGTTATATTGGTCATTCAAGCATTATTTGGGAATTACACCCTACCGCTTTTTTGTCGTTAACCGTTTGAAACGAGTTCGACTGGATATATTAAAACATGGCAAACGCATGACGATTACGCAAATCGCATTGGCGCATGGTTTTGTTCACCTTAGCCGCTTTTCTAATCAATACAAAGGATTGTTCGGCGAATTACCGATAGAAACGCAAAATAAGTATTTTAAATACTCTGCATTGGCTTGAGTTTGTTAAGATAAGCCTTGTATATTCTGCTCAATTTTTGTGAGTTTAGTTTCGATATCAATATTCATATCGTCAATCTCTTCCATATTTGTTGAATATTCATCGATTATGGATGTTAGACACTGTCGATGATCGTCACTTAAATCCAGGCTATCAATATCAGAACTTATCATTCTCATTAGCTTTCCGAGACGTCCGCGTACTTGCATTATGTAATCAAAAACTTCTTGGTTAATCTCTGATACGCTAGATTTAATTTTTCCAATAGGTACTTTCGACGCTTGTTGTTGAAGTTGCTCTTCCTGCATTTCTTCTAATACTTGATCAATAGCGGACTCACAGCTATGGCAAATCGTAGCAATATGATCGTTTAGGCGTCCGGTATATTCTTCATCATCAATGGGCATATTTTTAACCAAAATAGATAGATGCTTCTCATTAAAGAGGTAGCGTCTTCCAATTTGAGCAATGCGGTCGCCATAGGCACCTTTCGTAAGCAATTCAGATTCAATGGGGCGAATGATGTCGTTAGATGAGAATTCATAGCGTTTCTTTTGTCCACGAACCTGCAAGCAGATACTTAAACCATGTTGCTTGAACCAATGAATTAAGGCATACGCTAAAGAAGACGGATTTTTTACTTTTATTATGTCAGTCAGTAGTTGGATTAGGGTGCCGAGCTCGCAGTTATTCATCAAAGCCGTTCGCGCTGTGTCTTGCGCTAATATAAGTTCTTGATGCGCGATCCGACGTTGTTCATACAGTACTTCGGAACGTAAAATAGCATGAAATATTTCGTTGTAGTGATGTCGTTTTACTGCGTTGTCAAAGCCCTCTTTGTAACAGTTTTCTAGTGATTCATTTTCACATTCACTTTGTAGAAAGATCCATGCTTGCTGTGTATTTCGATGCTCACTGCGCAGTAAGCTAGCGTTGGCTAATGCATGATTGTCAAAGCTTGCACTGTCAATGATGACCACATGGGCATGATCAATGATGTTTTTTTGCGAGGTATATTGGTCTAAAGGGGTAAAATACAGATGCTTAAGGGGATAGGCATCTAAATAATCTGGGTATGTTGTGCCAATAAAACATATCTTATGCATGGCGACCTCCTAGGCTTAATATCAGCTTAGGAGGTCAAGGGAAAATCAATAGCCAAATAGTGCAATATGAAAAAACAGCATAAATTGTGTGGATTTTTATTGCTTCGGCTATATTAAAGATTCTTTAAAAACACTTTGCTGTTTCGTTGGTAATTATACAAAGACTGTTTGCTATCAGGTAGAGCGTTGATGTCTGCAGCTTTGAAACCACGCTCTTCAAACCAAAGCGACGTTTGCGTGGTTAATACAAACAATTGCTGAATACCCTGAAGGCGAGCTTCTTTTTCAATTTCTTGCAATAAACGTTCGCCTCGTTGTCCACCATAGTATTCAGGATGGACAGCAACGCATGCAAGTTCAGCCATATGCTCATACGGGTAGAGTGCAGCACAGCCAATGACCATATCGTCTTTCACAAGAACTCGGAATTGTGCGATTTCAGTTTCTAAGACCTCTCTATTGCGTCGCACTAATATGCCTTGTTCTTCCAATGGGCTAAGCAGTTCTAAAATGCCCACTACGTCATTGAGGCTTGCTTGGCGCATTTGCTCTTGATGCTTTTTACTCACCAATGTGCCTGAACCTTCCAACGTAAATAGCTCAGTGAGTAAAGCGCCATCTTTGTGGTGGCTGATATGCTGACAGCGATGTACCCCTTGATCGATGGCGTGCTTTGCAGCCATGTATTGGCGGGTTTGCTCATCGTTCATGGTGGCTAAGTGAGATTGAATTTCACTACTGATGATGTCTTTAATTAGATTGCCATCAACATCATGCAAACAATTTTCATCACCAAACATGATCAGCTTATCAGCTTGCAAAGATATGGCGGTATGAGTGGCGACATCCTCTACTGCTAAATTATAGGTTTCTCCAGTGCGGCTATAACCTAAGCAGTTTAGTAACACGATGGCTTTATTTTCGTGTACTTTTTTTATTGCTTGAACATCCACGCGGCGAACTTGACCTGTATGCGCGAAATCCACACCGTCTATGACTCCTAAGGGTTTTGCCATGACAAAATTGCCACCGACCACACGAATATCTGCGCCATGCATGGGGCTATTGCTTGTGCCCGTACTGAGTTTTGCTTCGATCAAAGAGCGTAGTTGGCCCACTGCCTGCTGTACGGTTTGCATCATAGGAGCATCAGTGATGCGCTTGTTTAGGTGGAAGCGACTTTGGATGTTTTTTTGTAAACATAATTCATCAATTTGAGGTCGAGCTCCATGAACTAAAACTAGGCGAACACCCAGACTACTCAATAATGCGATATCTTGAATTATGTTGTCTAAATGGCCGTGGGCCAAAGTGTCGCCACCTAGCATTATGACAAAGGTCTTATTGCGATAAGCATTGATATAAGGCGAGCTTTGTCTGAACCAATTGACGTATTGAGAAGTGTTATCACTCACGTTGATTAAGCCTTTTGGGAACTACACTGAGTTTAACGGGTTTTACTCAGTTTGGACAATCTAAGGACAGAATACGGGTGAGCATTATTTTGCTTTTTGCTATGCTGCCAAGCACAGTGAAAAATAATAAAGGGCAGTATGAGTCACGAAGTCGAACTAAAGCTTACCTTACCTCAGGTTGCGGTTGAGGCACTTTTGGATGCCCTAGGTGAGCCCCATTCAGTTACCCCTTTGCACAATCAGTATTTTGATACACCAGATTTACAGTTAAATCAGGCCCATGCAGCTTTGCGTATTCGCAAGACGCCTACTGGTTATGTACAAACCTTAAAAAATAAAGGTGTTGCCATCGCAGGTTTGCATCAACGAGGCGAGTGGGAATATCAGATTAGCGAGCCCAAATTGGAGTGGTCGCTTTTTAGTGATGTACCACTGGATAACAATCTGAAAGAACAGGTGTCAGCCTTGTTTAGTACGGATTTTGACCGTTGTCTATGGAATATCCAGCATGATCAAAGTGAGATCGAAGTGGTATTGGATCAAGGATTAATTACTGCCATTGATGACGAAACTGAACACAGTATTGCTCTTTGTGAAGTAGAATTAGAGCTTAAAAGCGGAGATGTGAATGCATTATTCACATTCGCTCAATCTCTTTGCCAAAAGCATCCATTGGTCCCTTGCGATATTAATAAAGCAGAACGAGGATACGCGCTAATTAATTCACAAGTGAGTTTTTATGAAAGTATCTCAGGACCTGACGTGAGCAACCAGCAGTATCTTGAAGATTGTTTGATGCGCATGAGTCGCACCTGGGATGCCTTTATACAAAAAGAAGATCTATTTTCGATATTGAATTTATATCGCCAAGTCTGTGGTGCTGTATTGGTTATTCAACATGTACTAGACGCACCTCAACTACTTGACCAATGGCGAAAATTGCAAAGTAGTTTGCAGCGCTTGCTTGATAAAGCTCAAGTACCAATGGCGCTATTTTTAGATGATCATAGTAATAGTCGTGGTTTAAGTCAGCGTTTATTGAAAAGTATGCAGTCCTCCCTTTGGAGTGATATTGATACGTGGATCCAAAGCAACGAGCTTGGGCAATGCATGCTAGCAATGGGCGCTTTTTTATACGCCACTGAGCATAATAAATTAGCGTCTCCAGTGATTAATTGTGGTGACATGACACGGGAGAGCATATTACTTTCCGTGCAGCATCTTAACGATTTACAGCAGCTTCAAGGACTAGCTGATATTTATAAACGAAAGGAAGATGCTGCGTATCAATTGCTTGAACCACTTATCAATCATCATCTTGTTATATTAGGTATGATGCATGCCAAAAATAGTTCGTTGGGCACGGACCAAGATAGCAAAGCGAAATTAGATAGTTGGGCCCGGCGTTTAACGGTGATGCAGAGGCATTTACAACACGCTCAGCATGCCGCACAGCAAGGTTGGTTATAATACATGGCACAAGATTTAAAATTATCATTGCCCTATTTGGTGAAAAAGTTATTGGCTCTAGGGCACTTGTCGCAAGACCAAGTGGCGGAGATTAATCAAAAAGGCATGAATGGTCAGTCTCATCCGGCGATGGCGATTGCTAGTCATCAAATGTTGAGTGCTAAAGATGCTCACTTACATTTAAGTGAAGACTTTGTTATGCAAGTGATCGCGCAAGATGCAGCTGTGCCTGTTTTTAATATTGATCCATTAAAAATCAAAGCATCGGAGGTGACCCCAACAATGTCATTTGCCTTTGCTAAGCGTCATGGTCTGCTGCCTGTAGCCGTAAGTCAGGATGCTGTTACTGTCGCTACCGCGGATCCATTTAGTCAGCAATGGGTTGAGGATATCGAGCACATTAATCGTCGCTCTGTAGAAATTGTGGTAGCCAAGCCCAGTGATATCGCTCGCTATCAAATAGAGTTTTTTACCTTGGCTGCCTCTGTATCCGGAGCCAAGCACAAACATCAAAAGCAGGGTGGTAATCTTGAGTCTCTGGTCGAATTGGGAACCAAAGGCAAAAGCGACGCCAATGATGAGCATATTGTAAATATCGTTGATTGGCTTTTCCAATACGCGTTTGAGCAGCGGGCTAGCGATATTCATATTGAGCCACGTCGAGAAGTAGCACGAGTGCGCTTTCGTATAGATGGTGTGCTGCATCCTGTATATGAATTTCCCTCGACAGTGGGAACGGCGGTTACCAGCCGGATTAAGAGTTTGGGCCGTATGAATATTGCCGAAAAACGTAAACCTCAAGATAGCCGAGTGAAAACCTTGACGCCAAATGGTCAAGAGGTGGAGTTGCGTTTAAGCACCATGCCCACAGCGTTTGGCGAAAAACTCGTGATGCGTATTTTCGATCCTGAGGTGGTGCTCAAAAACTACAGTGAATTGGGGTTTAACAAAGAAGATCACCAGCTCTGGCAGGCCATGACCGCGAACACTGCGGGTATCATTTTGGTGACGGGACCAACGGGTTCCGGTAAGACTACCACGCTCTACAGTACCTTAAAGCAACTTGCTAACGAGGAAGTCAATGTTTGTACTGTGGAAGATCCCATTGAAATGATGGAGCCAAATTTCAATCAGATGCAGGTGCATAATGCCATTGATTTGGATTTTGCGCAGGGGATTCGTGCGCTTATGCGACAAGACCCAGACATCATTATGGTGGGTGAGATTCGTGATTTAGAAACGGCAGAGATGGCCGTTCAAGCAGCGCTTACGGGGCATTTAGTTTTATCCACATTGCATACCAATGATGCGCCTAGTGCCATCGCGCGTTTGCAGCATATTGGAGTTCCACATTACCTTATTAAAGGTGCACTAATAGGGGTCATGGCGCAGCGTTTGGTCAGAACCCTTTGCCCGCATTGTAAGCAAAAAGAGCCGACTAATAAGCAGATGTGGAGTGATTTGGTGCATCCTTGGAGTGCCAAGGCACCCGAATTTACATATCGCCCTATCGGTTGCTTAGAATGTCGAAATACGGGCTTCATGGGGCGGGCTGGGCTCTATGAACTAATGGCAATGGATGATACATTGGCAGAGATTATCCAAGATCAAACGGATATCCCGACCTTACGTCGGACAGCCATGAAAAAGGGCATGAAGAGTTTACGCTTAAGCGGTGCGCAAAAAGTAGCGGCCGGTTTAACGACAATAGAAGAAGTATTGCGGGTAACCCCCGTTGAGCATTAATGACTAGGAACATGTAGCGGGATGGAGTTACCAGCAATTATTGACCTTGAGGCATCGGGATTCGGACGGGGTAGTTACCCAATCGAAGTTGGCGTTGCTTTGTCTGACGGTAGTATTCATTCCACTCTTATCAAGCCTCCTGAATCTTGGGTTCACTGGTCCGATGAGGCGCAAGCTATCCATGGCATCAGTCGCGAACAATTAAATGAGGAAGGAAAAAGCCCACGAGAAGTGGCCATGTTTCTCAATAATTTATTAATGGGCGAAACCCTTTATAGCGATGCATGGAGCTTTGACAGCTCTTGGTTGGGGCGGTTATTTGATGAAGCAGAGATCGTACAGCGTTTTCGGCTTGATACCATTACACGTTTGCTAAAAGAAGATGAGTTGGGTGCTTGGAGTGATATTAAAGATCAACTGACGCAGGACCTAGGGATCGTTAAGCACCGTGCTGCCAATGATGTAAAATTACTGCGTGAAACCTTTAAGCAAGTAACGTCTCAGCGCTAACTATATACAGCCACGCTCTTAACCTGCGCGTAGACAGACATTCCTATTTTTAATCCCAGTTTTCGAAGAGATAGTCTGCTAATTTCACTTAGCAGCTTTTTGTTACCGATCTTTAGTTGGACTAGCGCGCTAGAATCGGTTTCTTCAATACTTTCTATTTCACCATGTAATACATTCAAAATACTGCTGTGCTGTTCTCTTAGCAAATTGATGCTTACATCCCGTGCGAAGATACGAACGGGAATGGAATCCTTGGATTGTGTGTGGTTCAGAGCGTTGTATTGCAAAAAGAGTGTTTGCTCTTCACTTCTTGCTTCTACAATATTGTCATCCGGTTTGAATTGCCAATGATCAATATGCCAAAGGACACTAGCATATTGCTCATGACGATTTAGTAATGGATACATATCGGTTACGCTTCCCTGATGAGTAATGCGACCTTGCTCCATAAGTAATACATAATCGGCTAGTTGCGCTACTTCTTCTGCACTATGCGTAACGTATAAAATAGGTAGCGATTGCTTGAGTTTAATAATGAAAGGTAGAAGCTCTTTTTTACTGGCTTGATCCAGAGCACTGAGTGGTTCGTCCATCAAGATTAAATCTGGCTTCATTAGCAAGGTGCGAGCGAGTGCAACTCTCTGTTGTTGTCCGCCTGATAATTGATTGCCTAGCTGGTTTTGCAGATCGATTAAAGCGAACTCCTTTAGGCATAGATCGATATCAAGGTTATTGATTGCACACTGGTGCTTCACTAGTGCTAGATTTTGGTACACCGTTAAGTGTTCAAAAATATTCTGTTGCTGAAAGATAAAGGCGAGATTGCGCTTGTGAGTCGCTAGTCCCGTTTGATCTTTTTGCCAGTACGATTGATTTAAATGTACGCTACCCTGCGTCGATTTCTCATAACCAGCCAAGGCCCTTAATAACGATGTTTTTCCACAACCACTTGGGCCATAAAAGCAACTCAGCCCAGTTAGTGGCAGCTGTGCTTTTGCCTCTAGAAGAAAACCTTGTCTTGGCAAGCGAATGTCGAAACTAAAAAAACTCATGTCTATTACTCGCCCGCTTTATGTTGCTTAAGAGACTGTTGCAAGCGCTGCATGACAACTAAAGTGATAAAGCTAAACAGCAATAGCATCGCCGATAATGTATGAGCACTATCATATTGTAGAGCCTCCACTTGCTCATATATGCGAACACTCAATACTTGGGTTTCTCCTGGGATATTGCCGCCAATCATCAAAATCACACCAAATTCTCCGAGAGTGTGAGCAAAGCATAAGACGGCTGCCATGGCGATGGCAGGTTTGATCTGGGGTAAAATAATGAATATAAAACTTTTCCATGGAGGCATTCCCAAGCTGGACGCAATCTCCCATGGCCGTGCTCCTAATTGCTTGATCGACATTTGTAGGGGCTGCAATACAAAAGGAATGGAATAAATCATCGATGCCACTACCAATCCGGAAAAGCTAAAGGCTAATTGGGGAAGACCAAGATTCGATAGTGTTTGTCCAAATACGCTGTGTGGAGCAAAGGCAATAAGTAAATAAAAGCCAAGTACAGATGGAGGCAAAATCAGAGGTAATGTTAATAACGCATTGAGCGCATAATGATGTAAACCACGGCCTTGGGCTAAATACCAAGCCAGCGGTAAGCACAACAATAAAAGTATCAGGGTTGTGATACTGGCCAACTCTAGGCTTAAAAGAATCGCTTGCCAGTCTTCAGTGCTTATCATGGTGACTGGTATCCAAAACGCTGCATGATGGCTTTGGCCTTTTTTGATTGCAAGAATGTTAGAAAAATACGCCCCTGCTCTTTATAGCCACTGTTGTGTAATACTGCACCTTTTTGCAAAATCGGTTTGTATAAAGTTTGCGGCACTACTTTATAGCTTTCTTTACTTTGATCTTTAATTAATTGTGATAACGCGACTAATCCAAGATCAGCATTGCCACTATTGGTAAAATGAAATGCTTGAGCAATATTTTCTCCGGTAATCATTTTCGTTGTTTTTGAAATACCTAAATGATTAAGAAAGCTTTGCGCAGCCATACCGTACGGCGCAAGTTTGGGGTTGGCCATGGCAAGTCGCAGATTTTCTTGCTTTAAGCTTTGCAAGTTCATTGGCCAGAATTTGGGATTACTCGAGAAAAGCGCAAGCTGACCCTGTGCGTAAATAAAACTATCTTTTTCTTTTACATGGTCACTGCTAATTAAGCGGTCAATTTTATCTTGATCTGCGCTTAAGAACACGTCAAACGGTGCTCCATGCAGAATCTGCGCATAGTGCTTTCCAGAGCTGGCGCTGCTGATACTTAGCGCAATATTATGTTGCGCTTCAAACGCATGGGCTAGTTTTAATAGCGTTTGATGAAAGTTAGCAGCTACAGCTATGCGAAGGTTTTGAGCAATACTCAAGGGTGCGCTGCTCAAAAATATGAGGGTGATTATACAAATCGATGCATTTTTAAAGTGGTTATGTTGTTTCATGCAGACCAGTATACCCCCTACTGTCGGAAAAATTCACATACAATAGAGGGTGATACTCAGCAAAGTGGTTAGTTCTTTAGAGTAGACTGTAGAGCAGACTCAATATCAGGATACTGAAATTCAAAGCCATTGTCTTGCAACACCTTGCTATTGATACGATTGCTGCCGAGTAACAAGAGATCACCCATTTCGCCAAACACCAATTTGACGATGAAAGCAGGCATTGGGAAAACGGTAGGGCGTTTTAATACGCTGCCTAACGTCTTAGTAAAATCATCGTTGGTTACTGGTTCAGGGGCGGTAAGGTTAACAGGTCCACTAATGCTGGTGTTCTGTAAAATATGCTCGATAGCTCGGATCTCGTCTGTGAGACTAATCCAGCTCATATATTGTTCACCAGTACCAACTCTTCCACCCAAACCGAGTTTGAAAGGCAGTAACATCTTGGCCAAAGCCCCGCCTTTTTTATCTAAGACTACGCCAGTGCGAATGTTGACGGTGCGAATGCCTGCGTCTTTTGCTGCTCGGCTGGCCTGTTCCCAGTGCTTTGCAATATCGCTGAGAAAATTCTTACCTGATGGGCTGCTTTCATCGGCCCATTCACTGCCGGTATCGCCGTAAAATCCGATGGCGCTAGCGCTAATGAAAACACTCGGTTTCTGAGAGCGTTTGCTAATGGCTTCTGCAAGAACCTGAGTACTTTGTATACGTGTATCTAAAATGGCTTTTTTACGAGATTGGGTCCATGGCTTGTCCCCAATGTTGACACCATTGAGGTTAATGACGGCATCCAGGTGGATGCGAGAATCTAAATGAATATGTCCGAACTCAGGTTTCCAGTAGAAAGATCCGATTTGCTTGTCGCGATGCAATTTGTAAACTGTATGGCCTTGTTCTTCTAAGTACTGCATGAGTGCGGTGCCGATGAGACCGCTGGCACCGCTAATAAGAATGTTCATAAATAGATAACTCTATCCGTGTCCGATGTAAATGTTACGCCATGATCATGGCTTTGGATTTAGAGTACTACCTTTTGTCACTGATGAGGTAATTCTTTTGCTTCTTCTAATGGTTCACTAAAAAATAACCAGAAATCCATAAGCTTCATGATGGTCTCCTCAGTGTATTATTTACACACCTGATCTCCATAATAGTTATCGGCGTAATTGCATTCCTTGCAGCCCTTTTTATTACTAGCCGTCTTCGGTGTCGTTGTGGTTTGAGTTGCATGCTTCATAAATTAACCTTCTATATTAGTTTAGCCTATGACTACTTAGCGCCACCAAATTTTTATTCTGTTTCTGAATCATTTGGGCTTTGATACAAGCACGGCGTTATAGGTCAGGATTGACCCAATCTTAGATTGAGCTAGAAAATAGTTGAAATAGATTGTTTTTCTTATGTTGATAGGTAATGGCTATGAGGCTTGTGTGTTAGCGGCAGGCTGGAGCTGCCGCTGTTAGGAGAATTAAGCCGTGGTCACGTATTTCAAAATTTCAACGATTTCTTCCGGGGTCTGAGCCCACGCCATCGCTGCAGCATCGACTTCTTTCAATGGGTGGATAATATTGTCGTCATGCAATGTTATGAAGGGTTTACCGCAAGCGGACAAATAGCCCGCGTCAAATGCGGCATTCCATTGTTTGTATTTGTCTCCGAAGCGAACAACAGCAATATCACATTGCTCTATTAGGTTTTTAGTACGGATACTGTTGATCTTGGAACTCTTGTGGTCGCGCCAAAAAGAATTTTCTTCTGCCCCTAGGTGATCTCCGGCTGCGTCACTAGCTTCGTGATTAGTAACGGCACTGGTAAATTCCACTGGTAAGGACAGTGCCTCACAACCTTGCTTAATTTGTTCTCGCCAATCAGTATGAATTTCACCTGATAAATATACTGTCCAAATCATGCTTCACTCTCTCATCCTATTGGTAGGTTGATGCAGAGGGTAATGTTCTGCAAGAAAAAGTAAAGCTTATTGCTGAGAATGGGCTTGACGAAAGTCCTCAAGATGACGCTGTAACCATTGCTGACTTGTAATGTGGCTGTTCGAGCACTTCACTTCATAGGGCTTGCCCGTGAGTGTACTTTTTGACGCCGCTTTGCGAATAAAGTCCTCAGCTGTGTGGATTTCGTCCGCAAAATAATCGTATTTACTCAGCATGTGTTCGGCGGCATCTACGCCAGAATGCTTATCGCCATTACGGATAAATTGGCACGGACTAGTTTGAACTTTGTTTGTTAAGAACTGAATTTCGGCTTGCAGTTCTGAGCTAGCGGCATGCGTTACCGCCGCCAGTAGACATATTGGTAAAAACATTGTGAAGAGCTTGTTCATTGAAATCATCACCTGATCTTGCCGTATTCAATCATGATTATAGTGACATTTAACGTAGAAATTTGGCAAATAAAAAAGCCGGTCATTTGACCGGCGAAAGGCACTGAAAGGACAAATCTTTAAAATTGATTAAGAGGAGCTAAGCACACCCTCTTCATCACGGTAATAGGCTTTAACTCTCGGGTTCATAACCGCTTTCCAAAGTGGTGGAAACCAAGCAAGAGTGAACATAGTGGCATAGCCAAATGGCAATTGTGGGCTGTTTTCATGGTGACGCAGTACTTGATAGCGGCGAGCAGCAAAAGCATGGTGATCACTATGGCGTTGTAGCTGGAACAAAAACATATTGGTTAGGAAGTAGTTGCTATTCCAGCTGTGCTCTGGTGTCACGCGCTCGTATTTGCCGGTGCTCATTTTACGACGATGCAATCCGTAGTGTTCAATATAGTTGATGACCTCTAACTCAGTGAAGGCAATAAAACTCTGTAAGAAAAAGAAACCAACGCCAATCCAGAAACTGGCACCAAGAACTTCAAAAAATACACCCATTAGGCCGGCAACCAATACTGTGTGTAGGTAGTACCAGATTAGTTCGTTTTTGATACCTAAGAAACGCTGGCCTTTACGCTCCATGCGCTGCTTTTGTATTTTCCACGCGTTTTTGAAGTTGTGGTAATACGCCTTAGGCAGAAAATCATACAAGCTTTGATTGTAACGTGAAGAGCTGGCATCTTCCGGTGTAGACACATGCACATGGTGGCCATAAACGTGTTCTACTTTGAATCCGGCATAACTCACAAGTGATAGCAGCAAGCCACCACTAATTTGTTCAAGTTTGGTATTTTTGTGGATAAGTTCATGGCCCACATTGATAGCAATGATACCACCTACAACACCCACACTCATTGTATAAAGTACCTGATCTAAAACACTCAGACCTGGCCAGTTGAGCATGAAATAACCTGCACTAAAAATACATAAGAAATACAGAGGTAAGCAGGAAAGGGTTAGCCAGCGGTAGAAACCGTGTTCACTCATCTCTGGCACTTCATCTTCGTCTGGATTTACAGGATCTTTACCCAAGAGTAAATCAACGATAGGCACAATCACGAATACAACCAGCATCGGAAGTAATGCGAAGAGCGTGTTCAAACCTTGGGTGTGAGTACCACCATACCAAGCACTGACTGGCAGCAATAAAGGCAGTAAATAGATAAAGTAACCATATTTTTTCACTTTGAGGGCCGTTTCCGGCTTTAGTGACTCGAGAATCATAACATCTCTCCTGTGGGTTCTAATTATTATTGTTCTTTTGTCGGACAATATAAGGCTAGTTTTTCTTGGTAGGATTGTCAAACAATATTGCGCCATTGTCTAAAAACTGGCTATTTTGGTGTGATTGGGAATGACACAAGGGATGTGGATATCCGTGTTGTGGCCATCATATGCTTGATCTGGCAAATGATTAATCTGGAGAGATTGAGAAGGTGCTCTAGCTTGTTATTGTCTACAGCTTTAAAGACACGTACTGGGTATAGAATTCTTGAATGGGTAGGGCAGGATTCCAGTAATATCCTTGTGCGAAATCACACCCAATGCTTTGTAACCAAAGGGCTTCTTCTTTGCATTCAACACCCTCAGCGACGGTCATGCTGTCAGTGCCATTGGCGAGCTGCACAATAGCTTGCACGATTTTCTGGTTGACTCGATTGGTGTGAATGCCACGTACGAAGCCCATGTCGATTTTTATTTCTTTGGCTTTTAACTCTTTTAAATACAGCATGGAGCTATAACCTGTGCCGAAATCATCGATGGCTAAATTGAAACCAAGAGTTTGCAATTCTTGTATACCTTTAATGAAAAGATCATGATTTTCCATGATGGCAGACTCGGTAATTTCGAGAGTAATTTTATTGGCATTTAAATCATGATTAAAAAGACTGGTTTGCAAGAATGAAAGCAAACTGCTCTGTGCCATATCTAAAGCGGATAAGTTGATCGAAAGATTAAAGTTCTGATATAAATTTGGATGATGTTTTTTAATATCACTAAGCCAAGCAAAGCTTCTTGCAATTATATTTTTGCTGATCTCAAAAATAAGGCCAGTTTGCTCAGCAAGCGGAATGAATACTCCTGGTGATATAAAGTGCCCGTCGTTTTGTCGCCACCTAACCAATGCTTCTGCGCCTACTAGCTTGTTATCGAATAGCGAAAACTGGGGCTGTAAAAATATATCTAATTCATCTTCCGTAATGGCTTTGTGTAGCTTTTGAATCAGAGTTATGCGCTCACCAATAGCTAAATCTAGCGAAGGAGAATAGGCACAATACTTTTGATTGGTAACGATAGCATGTTGAAGCGCAACTTGAGCCTTCCTGTATTGCTCTTGTAAAGAATGGTGATGGCTGATGTGTACGTAGCTAATCGTACTACTCATGGGCATATGAATATTACGAATTCGAAGATCCCTATGACTGTGATGGTAGAGTTTATCAACGATTAACTCTATCTCATCATGATGGTTTACATTTACAAGCAAGAGAATCTGTTCACTGGGTAGAGCCATTGCTGAGACTTGTCTGCCCGAGGGTAAGGTAAAGTGTATGGACCATTTCTCGTTTCGTAATAAGTTTTCCAGCTCGATGGTTCTTTGTTGATAGCTTTCTGTTAATGCCTTAGGCCCATAAAGACTGACTACTTCTCTAAATCCGGTAAGGTTCATGAGCACCAGATATACGTGCTGGTGGTTCTTTAAAATCTCTGGCAGATTCTGTGGTAGTCGTTGACTAAAATAACTTAGGTTTCCTAGGTTGGTATTTGGATATAAATAAGATTGGCTAAGCGAACGCATTTCGAAGTATTTCATTCGGCTGGCTAGACCAATAGAAAGCAGGAATAACTCGCCCAAAGTACCAATGAGAAAAGCATGTAGCGTGAAAATATTGATGGCAATGGCATCGAGTACCGTTGCCATTCCAATGCCTGCACCTGCCAGCGTGCAAGCCCATGAAATAACGAAATATTTTGCGGGCTTGAATCCGCTTTTTAAAGATGCGATACCAATACTCATGCCAAATATACTGGCGAACGCTTGTAAAATGGAAAAGGCAGGAATAATACTGTATTCGGGTACAAATAAACTGGTGATGCACCCTAGTCCGGCAATGATTGAAAGTGGTAAAACGAGTTTGTGATGCCTTGGCGCATTCTGATTAGCAAACAAGAAGTGATTTGCAAAGTTGGCGATCAATATGATCAAAAGAAAATTCATGAACATAATATTTGTGGCTAGCATTACTTGTATCTGTAGCGGCCACAAATGAAATCCAAAACCATTTAAAGCTGAAAAATAGAAGAAACAAACAGTATGGAATGTTAAGTACCATCCATAGCTTTTATTAGGATGCATTGAGTAAACCAAGACATTGTAGAGCGCCATAGCAATCAGTACAGCGATGATCGCGCCCCAAAAAAAGCGTTTATTATTCTTTTCTTGCAACCATTCTTGCTCGCTAAGAATACGTGCTGGAAAAATACCGGGACCATCATTTTGTTTGTAAATGAGAAGTGTTAGTTGTGATTTGGGTAATATGCTGAACTCAAGGTGGGGCGCCGTATAGTCCTGCACCTCCTCTTCAGAGATATCTTTGAGACCTAATTTTTTCTCTAAGCGCAAATCGGTTCGATCGAATAGATAAACATTCAAATGCTTAAGAATGTGAACGTCGAAGACTAAGTATCGCCGCAGAGTTTCGTTGCCTGGGTTGATCAATCGAATTTTATGCCATGAGCCGGATGAGCTTGGTTTGATACTCTGCGCATAAGCTTGATAACTGTATCCGGCGTTGAGCATTGACTCAGGAGGGGTTGTTGCGCGGGACGACGTAGATGGTAACGGCGAAGGAAGCGCTACACTGGTCCCGTCGATATAAAGAAAATCTGATTGTGCATGGCTTGTGGTTACGCAGACAAAAACCAAGCAGGCAATGATAAATTCGCGCATAGCGGCTCAATTGATAACCCTAAGACTATATCCTAGCTTATTTTGAGGAATTTTCCCTACGCAGAATGCGCCACTGACTGCCGTGATTAGGAGTGATATCCGTACATATTAAGCGGTTTTGAAAGCAGTTGAGGATGTCTTTCTCATGATGGGTCACATAGAGCAGAGTTGTATTTTTTTGCTGTGCTAATAATTCAATAAATCCAAGTACGAGCTGCCGATTAATCTCATCTAGACCTTGGCAGGGTTCATCTAATATTAGTAGCGCCGGCTGCTTAATCATAGCTCGACAGATAAGCACTAATCGCTGTTCACCATAGCTTAGCTGATGCAATGGTTCATTGGCCTTGTGCGCGAGTTTGACCTGTTTAAGCCAGCTTAGTGCAATATTCTTCTGATGATCATCGACTTGGCTGTATAGTCCGATGCTATCAAACAGACCGCTAACAACAGCACTTAACACATTGGTTGTAGCCTTGTATTGCCACTGCAGAGCAGCGCTGATGATGCCTATGTGCTGTTTTATATCCCAAATACTTTCTCCGCTACCGCGCTTGATGCCAAAGATCTGTAGGTCATTGACATAGCACTGAGGGTGGTCGCCAGTAATCAGGTTTAATAGTGTACTTTTGCCGCATCCGTTGGGCCCCTGTATAGTCCAATGCTCTCCTTGTTCTATACGCCAGCTGAGATGTTCGAAAATGAGCTTGTCGCTATACGCAACACGCCCATCATGCAATTTTACTAAAGGTTGTTGCTGGTCCAGATTCAGAACAGCGCTGCATGGATCTCGGTCCGGTAGAACAAGAGATTCCGCGTTGAATTTGAAAAACGCCTTTACCCTTTGGTCATTGAGCACGGCGCTTTTATGTCCCTGAGCGATCAGGGTCAGATTGTGCAACACCCCCAAGTTTGAGCACCATATAGGTACTTCGTCCAAACGGTTTACAATTAAAATGAGGGTTCGCCCCTGCTGATGCAAATCGTGTAAAATGTTAGACAGTGCTACTTGGCTTTCTCTATCCAAGCCTTCATAAGGTTCGTCAAAAATTAGCGTTTTGGAATTTGATAGCAATGCACGCAGTAAAATAACCTTTCGACTTTCTCCTGTACTGAGTTTACGAAACCCTGTGTTTAGTAAAGGCGCAAGTGAAAATACATTGACCAGATGTTTAATTTTCTGAGAGTCATTACTTATTTCACGCAATAACTCAATTACAGGCGTACCATGAAATACTTCATTTGTAATATCACTCTCATCTCGCTCAGCTTCTCGATCAATTAAAAATTGCTGCTCTTCCAGGCTTACGGTTGCCGTACCTAGATGATCACTTGAAAAATGTCCTTCATCATTTTCTAGTGTTTGATTTAGCGTTTTTGCGAAAACCGATTTGCCACTACCATTGCTACCGATAAATGCCCAGCTTTCACCATCGCAAATGTTTAAATCGGGAATAAGCAATCTAGTATGTGAATCTAGTGAAAAGTAGGCCTGATGATAGTGAGCGGACATGGATATACTCGTAGTTGAATATAGTGCGTTTACAATTAAACGGTGGGTTTTTCTAGTTCCATTAGACTGTGTTGAATATCCTCAAGTTTATTATCAATCAGTGCTGCTGCATCTTGTAAGCCTTGATTGTAATAATAGGTGCCTAAGTCTTTGGCAAAAAAGTCTAATAGGAATTCGGCTTCAAACTGTCCAATGTCATAGTCCATTTCATCTCGGAAATAGGCTTTTAGTTTTTCTACTGACTCTGCTTTTTGCTGCTTTGACAATTCGATCATATTAAATCCAGCGTCTTACACGATGACAATATGCTTCGTAGTCTTTACCAAATTGTTGGCTAAGTGCAGCTTCTTCTTGACTTATTTGAAAGCGATTCATATAGAAAACAAATACCACGCAAAGCCCATAGCTAATTACATTTCCTTGGTAGCTTGCCATACTCAACAAGCAACACAGCATACCTAAATACATAGGATTGCGAGTAAAGCGGTATAAACCGGACACGACGAGGGTTTTGCTTTTTTCTGGAACCCGAGGGTCTACAGTTGTTTTGTTCTCAATAAAACTAATGACTGCAGGAATGATAAAAAATAGCCCAATAGCAAAAAATAAAGCACTAATACTGACGGGTAAGGACAGCACCGATGCCCATGATAAATAAGAATGGATTAACCACATGGTGAGGGCAAATATCAAGGTTAAAGGTACGGGAGGGATGAGTAATTCCAGCCTTTTCATAACACCCAATAATCCATGGCAATCAAAATAATGCGAGTTCAGTAATAAAAAAGCGCAGACGGGTCTGCGCTTTTATTGAGTTAAGACTCCGGAAGCTCACCGTTGTGGAAAACTTTCTGAACGTCATCCAAGTCTTCTAGCATATCCATGAATTTTTCATACATAGGCATATCGTCTTCAGGGATGGGCTGAGTGGTTTGCGGAACAAATTGAATCTCTTCCACTTCGAATTCTATATCCGGAAAGATATTTTGTAGTGCAGTACGGGCATTATTGAATTCCGTTTGAGGTGCGAAGACGGTAATCATACCGTCTTCTAACTCAATATCTGTGACATCAACGTCTTCCATCATGAGAGCTTCTAAAACAGCTTCTTCATCATCGCCCTTGAAGGCAAAAATCGCACAATGGTCAAACATGTGACTAGCACTGCCTTGAGCACCGATTTTACATTTGGTTTTGTTGAAGCAGTTGCGTACGTCACCGAATGTACGATTTGGGTTGTCGGTCAAGCACTCAACGATCACCATAATGCCGCCAGGACCAAAGCCCTCGTAGCGCGCAATATCAAAGTCTTCACCACCACCGCCTTGAGCTTTATCGATGGCTTTCTCAATAACATGCGCTGGAACTTGATCTTTTTTTGCACGATCTATCAGGCTACGCAGGGCCAAGTTGGCATCAGGATCTGGGCTACCCTTTTTGGCGCAAACATAGATTTCGCGGCCGTATTTACTGTAAACCTTGGTTTTCTGTGCGGCCGTTTTGGCCATGGACTCTTTGCGGTTTTGATAAGCGCGACCCATTGACTCTTCCCCAATGACATAAAGGACAGAATTGTACTGCGAAAATGCAAAAGCTTAAAGTCGCTCTATTGGAAGTAGATTTCGCTGAAATGAGGGTTCTTGCTCATGGCATGCATGGCACAAAGGGAGTCAATAGGAATCCATTGATCGCCTTCGTCAGTGTTGATCAGTATGCAATGTCGCTTTTGTTGATCATAAGCCGTATCTAAGGCTATACCTTTTACAAATTCACCGTGCTCCAATTCGAGGCATACGGAGATTTGGTATAGACAAGCAATCTCAATGTAGTCATGTTGGGCGCAGGTCACCATGATTCACCAAGCCTGTTGTGGGGAGTAAGACAAGAAGCGATCAGCACTTCTTGTCTCAGATTATAGCGAGAGCCAGTCATGTTTGCCTAGAAGTTCTTTGTATAGGCTTATGACTTAAGTGATTTCTGCTGATGATTAATAGGCTTGCTCATCAGGCGCTTTATCGTCGACTTACATTGGTTGATTGCGACCTGTGCCAATAGAGTAAGGCAAAGCATGACAGGCATCATGGCGAGTGTTTGCCACGCATTAAGGGTTTGAAAACCCACAATCCCCATTCCCCAACAAATCAATGTCCACTGAATAATATATAAACTAGTGACGTTTTTGCTGAGGTATTCTAGCCCTTTGATGATAGGCCCATCTTGCACAAACCTTACTAAGCGGTAGATAACCCAATATAAGAGTAGCGTGATACCCATAAGATAAAGGGTCCCGCCGGGTCCGTGATGAAAGAAATTGGCAATGTGATATTCATAGTTGGCGTAGGCTAAGATGAATCCCAGAACTATTAATATGATCGCGCTGATAAAAGTGTAATGATAAAACTGCTCTAGTTGATTTCTCATACGAACATATATCTTACCCATAAACATGCCAAACAGAATGAAAGACATCCAAGGGAAGACAGGAAAATACACTTGGTAGTGATCACTAAATAGCAAACGATTCAAATATTGTAGTTCGCTGATATCTGATGATAGGCCTCGAAGCCATTGGCTGGTAAGCATGATGAATAAGCCCAAGGAAAAATACACAGGCCCATAATCGAAGTACTTTTTTATAACAGCAATTATTAGAAGACTGATCCCCGCTAGCTGAAGGATGTCTCCTGTACTTAATAAATAAAAGTACTGCCATGTTTCAAGCGGGCTGTTCCAGCCATAGGCTTCAATAAAACTCTCTGGCATGGTGCCAAATAGCGAAATAGGTACTATGAACTTAAGAAAGTTCATGAAGTAACCTAAAGCTAATAAGAGCAATGCTCTTACGAGATTATCTTTAAGAGATGAGTGAGCGAGAATAAGTGACATTCCCATAAGTACTAGGAAAGCAGAAGTCCCTTTACCCAGGGTATGTATAACATGCCCAAATAAGGATTCATATTGTGTTACTGCATCTGCATACATCCAGAGGGTATGCACAAAGATCATTAGAAAGACGGCAATACCCCGCCCAAAATCGATTTCTTTGACGCGCTGAAATTTCGTACTAGCTAGCGGTTCCATAAGGTCGTCCATTGTCTGTAGTGAAGATGGTGTTATTAAAACGGGGGGGATTTTGCCTGTTCGGCCGAGGGCAAGATGCGCACACATCTTGACTGTCCACTAAATAATAAAAGCAGCAGGTGTTACGTATCAGTTGCAGGCCTGTCTTTGAATTTGATACAAGTATTTGCTCTGCTCGATTAGCCTGTTCTTTCAAGCCGAGATGACTTAACCATAAGCGTAGATAGGCTTGAATCTGTGTCTGGCAATGACCTCCTCGTTTAAACAAAGCCAATAGTCCCATTGCAGTCGTATCTACTACGAGATTCATGCAAAGCTTTTTCTTGTAGGTATGGTGAACTTTCAGCAATGAAAACATTTGATTTAAGTAAAACGTTAAATTATCACTCTGCTTAGCAATCAATTGACTGGTGTATGCATACTCTTGCGTTAGCCTTAGGCTATGTTTTTTATACCCATAAACTTGATGGTCATGGCGCACTTGCTGAATATGAGTTACATCAACTAATCCATGATTAAGATGTACCGCACTGAGGGCGATATAAACAGGCTGCCAATACAAAAGTGTCCATAACCGGTATTGGCCATAAAGGTCACTACTAGTGTGATAATAATTCTTTACTTGCGTGCAAAGCTGAGTAACTTGATGCTGGCATGCATTAGCGTTGTTTACGCTAAAGCAATGCTCAACATCATGAAATGGAATAATTGCATCATGTAAGCAATCAAAATCCTTCATATTTAATTGCTCATAACCATGTCTGATTGATTGGATTCAGTACGTTGGTCTTTTACGAATGGCGCAACAGGGTTATCAAGTGTACCAGCAAACGCAAGGCTATTAGCAGGGTCGCTAAGATCCACCATTTGTTGATTATTGCGCAGTTGCAAACGATTTAAGCATGAATGGGAAAAGGTCTTTTGGAATATATCGTGTTGTGCGAAACGCTGAGATAGTTGTGGCTGACTAGATTGATAGTCATGAATGCAATCACTGACTTTTCGCCAAAATGTGTGCTCAGAGTAATTCGCTTTTTCTAGTAAGATCGCGCTTAAATAACGGAAAAAACCATCAAATATGTCAGTGAATACTGATAGTAATTCCATGCTCTCTGGCATGCTTACATGAATGCGGGCCACATCATCTGGAACGTTTTTATCGCTATTAAGCAGACAGACTTCTTCGCCTATGTCCTTCATGAAAGCATGAACTGGTACATGGTTTTCAAGCGTTAATATGATGTTCTCGCCATGGGGCATGAAGACAATTTCGTGAGCATAAAAACAATGTAAAATTGGCGTCAAATAGGCTTTAAAATATTGACTTAGCCAATCATCGATATTCAGACCAGACGCTTTGATTAATGCTAGTAAATATGCATCACCATTGTGATCAATATGGAGTAAAGACGCCATAGTGGCTAACTGTTGCTGAGGCGTGATCATTGCTGATGGGCTTTCTCTCCATAAACCAGCCAGCATCTTTTTATACGGACTTTGCCCAACATTGGCTTGTTCAAAGTGTGGGTTGCGATAACCTACGGCAGCCAATTCTCTTAAAATAGTGAAGCCGGTTTTCTGGATATAAGGATCTTTGCTTAATGTTTCATGTAGCCACTCGTTAATCGCAGGTGTGGTGCGCATGTAATAAGACGAAAGACCTCGAACAAAACCCATATTGACAATAGATAAGGCCGTTTTTACATAATGCTTATGCGGATGGCTAACATTATAAAATGTACGAATCGACTGCTGCGCTTGATAGGCGTCATCACTATAACCTAAGCAAATAATGTCACCCCGTGCGATGTCAGCGGCATAGATATGGCTAAGCTTATTGAACCATTGCCAAGGATGAACCGGGATAAGTATGGTATCGCTTAGACTTTTTCCTTGTTGAGATAAAAGTCGATCGAATTTTTGAAGTGTCGCTGCATCAAATTCTGTTTCTAACAGTGTTTCATAGTCAAGTTCACTAATTGAAGCAAAGTCCGCGTTGGACTGATTGGCTGCAATCCAAATTAATTTAACTGGGTTTGCGGCTTCTGGTGCATAACGTCTGAAATCAATTGCATCAAATCCAATGCGACCATTATTGGCAATAAAAGAAGGGTGACCTTCATTCATGGAGGTCTCGATTAATTGAAAGTCGGCCTCTAGCAGTGCCTCGCAAGGTATCGCCTTATGTTTTAACTTATAAGCCCGTCCACATAGGCTGCTACTGATTTCTTCTAGGTAGGTAGGTAGCATGGATTCTGCGATTCCCATGCTTTGTTGGAATTCGACAACGAACTGAATCGCATCTAGATCTTGTAGAGAGCCATCCATCCATTTTTCAATACTGTTTTGATCAATTAACCAATGATTGAGATTCATTACGGTCGCGCAAAATCGGTATTCTATATCGCCTAAGTCACTGACTAAGACATAGTGATTATCACCTTTATCATGAATTCGTTTTGGATTAATCAGCCTTTCGTGAGCGAGCTCACTGATTGCTTTCTGGATATGTTGGCGGTTAACGGTGTGCCAACTGGTTTTATCTAGACTCTCTACTGCATCGAATGCGGAAAGTTCATTCGCCTTGTGATTTAGAGGCATATTGGATATGAGTCGTGCTCGTTCAAAATCTGTTTTGGTGCAAAATCCTAAAAATGCCTGCTTGTGTCCAAGGTCAACAATACGTTCATGAATAAAGCCAGCCCGTTGATTAATCCTATGTATTTTCTCATTATTAACATCGGGCTCTACAACCACACGCTTCACTTCTTCATGGCTAAATAGAAAGTCCATGCAGACTGAAAAGATATGCTGGGTAAAACCGTGGATAGGTCGATCAGCAGGGGCTATTAATATATGTAGTCCAATATCACCAAGACATGCATCGTAATGCTTTCCAATATCGTCATGCTTCGGATCATATATTTCTAGAAAGAATTGAACATTTTGGTTGACATAACCAAGGTAGCATTGCGTATGCCCACTGCCAATGAGTTGCTCATAGTCTGCCTTAAGGACTTCTATTGATGAATCAAGATGCCCCCAAAACTTAGCGTATGCTTGGCTAGTCCAACCAAACAAAGTGTCGATATTTTTTTCAAGATCGAATGGCTTAAGTTCAATATCGCCCAGTTCAGTAGTGAGCATATAGCTATTTTTCAAATGCGTTAACATTGTCTAATCCTAAATTTGTTTGGCTAACCGTTTTCAATGGATTGATGCAAAGATGTTGGGTTACTCATATTTGATCTGAAATAGAGCAGTAAAAATATTAATGTAAGTGCGAATCCTAGGATTGCGAGATAGAAAGCCCATTGAATACCCAAGCCATGTACCAGGTTTCCGACTGTGAATGATGAAATAATAATTCCGATGTTTTGCATGAAATGAACTTTACTAAAGTCCTCGCCATACCTTTCGGGTCGACTATTTTCGAATAATATAATTTCTAAACGAACACTCACTTGGAAAAGCGCCCATGCGAAAATGATACGGCCAAGAATTACCGCGATGGAATCAGGCTGAGCCTGAATAAATAAACCAAGCATTCCTATTACAAGCGATTCAGCGATAATGCGTGGATGCGTTTTACATGATGTGTTCTTGTGGTTTATCCATAGACCAATTACCGCAATCCAAGCTGGAATAGCGTATACAAAACTGCTTATTAACTCGCTGGCAAGCCAGGGATTTGTTTGTATACTTTGCCAAAATTGAGTGAAGAAGGGACGAATTAAAAACGCACTGAAATAAAATAATAAAGTTAATACGCCAACGGAAAAAATGGTTGGAGTGAAGCCAAAAATAGAATCACCTGATTGAACTTCATGTTGTTTTTCTATTGATTTAACTTGCTTAAAGGGTGTCTTATACCGAATAATCAAATAAAGACATACCAATACCTGTAAACCATCACTAGCAGCCATGATGAGATAAAGATCTTTGGCGTTTAAAAACTCCAGCGTAAATCCACCCAATACAGCACCGCCAATGGCACCAAAATGCATAAGTACAGCGAATAAACCCACAATACCAAGGTGTTGGTCATTCTCTTCTAATCGCATGACATAGGGATAGATCAATAAATAACTGGCTTTGAATACAAGCATCCCCTGTGACACAATCCAGAACTCCAAAAGCGAACTACTATAAAAGCAAGCGATCCCCAAGCATCCCGCTATGATTTGTGTATAAACCCACAAGTGAAGCTCGTTTATGTAACGTGCTAAGCGTGCCCATAAGGGAAATGCACACATAACGGTAATGCAGCACGCTGCGATGTAGTAGCCCACATGCTGAGCAGAAACATAGTTAAAAGCTTCTTTAAAAAACTGTGGGTAAAACGGTAGCAACATGGTGTCTGCTACTACCGATACTAATGTTAATAGAATTAAGGCATGTTTGAGTTTCATGATGTTAACACTGCCATATCTTCTACAGATTCATTGACGGGGGCTGAAAAGTCTTGAAAAGCGATGCGCTTTTCGATGGGGTAGTATTCGTAACCCAATAGCTCTTTGATAATGTAACTATTTCGATAGCACGCCATACCTAAATCAGGTGAAACGAAACCATGGGTATGTAGTTCAGCATTTTGTATAAAGATGCTGTCCGCGTTATGGTCAATACTGTAATTGCGATTGACTGCAAATCGTCCTTTATTATCCCATTGAATATGCTCTGAAATGGATTGCAAAAATTGAGGAGGTTGATAGGCATAGCCTGTGGCAAAAACGATACCTTCGCTGGTAAGCGTATAATCTTTATCTTGTTCATCTTGAGTAAAACCGAGTTCTACCGCCTCTTTCATTGCCCGACATGTTTTTAGGGTAGAATTGGTCAACAGTCGAGTGGTGAAATCACTATTAAGACGCTTGATATAAAGCAGGTCATAGATGTCATTGATTAAGTCAGTATTGATACCTTTGTAAAGATGCTTTTGTGTAGCAATGAGTTCGTCACGTTTGTCAGAAGGCAAGTTGTAGAAGTAATCTACATATTCTGGTGATGTCATTTCTAGTGTTAACTTGCTGTATTCCAGTGGGAAAAATCTAGGCGAGCGTGTAACCCAATTTAATTCATAACCAAAAGTATCAATGTCTTGTAGCAAATCATAGTAGATCTCAGCAGCGCTTTGCCCACTACCGATTATCGTGATACTCGCCTGCTGCTGTAATTTGGATTTCTGTTGTAAGTATTGGCTAGAGTGTAACGAAAGACTGGAAGTCTCCAGAGACTTTGCCGCTTCAGGTAACCAGGGGGATGGTCCCGTACCTAATACCAGTTTTTTAGTATAAAGTTGTTTGCTATTAACTATATTCTGTTTGCTATCAACCTCGCTGACAGATATACAGTAAAGTGAATCCGACTCGTTATACTCGATAGTTTCAACTCGATGATTGAAACGAACATGATTGAGTTTATCAATGGCCCAACGACAGTATTGATTGTACTCGCGGCGCATTAGAAAGAAATTCTCACGAATGTAAAAGCTATAAAGTCGCCCTGTTTGCTTCGCATAATTCAAGAAGCTTAGTTCATGGGTTGGGTCGGCGAGGGTGACCAAATCTGACATGAAAGGCGTTTGCAGATGTGCACTTTCTAGCATCATGTCTGGGTGCCAATTAAACTCGTTTTTCTGTTCTAGAAACAGACCGTTTAAGTCGTCGATATCATTGGTTAAACAGGCCAATCCTAAATTAAATGGGCCTAAACCTATGGCAATGAAGTCAAATATATTGTTCGTCATGTAGATTTCCTGGAGATTATTTTTCTTGTTCCGCTTCTTGGGTTTGGCGTACTAAAGTTGAAGTTGAAAGCGATGTAGACTGAATGCGGTTGATGTATTCATTGCCTTCATGCTTGATCATGTCAATGATGGATTCAATATCGCTAAGGCTTGTTTCTGGATTCAATAGCGTGAATTTTAGATAGCTTTTACCATCAACTTTAGTGCCTGCAATAACGGCTTCGCCTTTTTTAAATAGGGCTTTTCGAATGTGTTCATTACAGTCATTTAGAAAAACATCATCGGTTTTGCGCGGTTTGACACTGCTATGGGCAGGATGAAAACGAAAAACGAGTGTGCTGATAGCTGGCTGAGTCAGCACATCAATATTGCCATCACTTTTCATTAATTTATGACAATGTTGCGCAAGCTCTATAACGTCGTCAAACATAGCCCCTAAAGCTTTTGCTCCCATGATGCGCAAGGTAAGCCAAAGTTTAAGAGCGTCAAAACGTCGCGTTGTTTGCAAGCTTTTATTCACGAGGTTAGGGGTGCCTTCCAACGTGGCACTGCGTGGATTTAAATAATCGGCATGGTATGAGACATAGGCTAAGCATTCCGGTCGGCGAGTGAAGAAAGCGCCACAGCTGACTGGTTGATAAAACGATTTATGGTAATCCACAGTAACGGAGTGAGCCAGAGAGATACCGGTTAATTTGTGTGAATGCTTATTCGAAACTAATAAACCGCACCCGTATGCGGCGTCGGCATGGAGCCAAAGGTCTTCCTTTTCGCAGAGATAATGGATTTCATGTATTGGATCGATACTACCGAAATCTGTCGTACCCATGGTAGCTACTATGGCAATAGGAATATCTCCGGCGAGCTTGCACGCGTTGATCGCCTCTTTCAATGAATCCATATCCATTTGATAGTGTTCGTCATGATCGACTGCAACGACAGCGTCGTAACCTAAGCCTAATAATGCTGCTGATTTTTGTACGCTGAAGTGGCTGAGTTTAGAAGTAAAAATACGGAAGCGAGAGGCACAGGCAGGTAATCCCTGATGTTTTATCGACCAACCATTTAATTGTTTTTCGCAATAGTGATCGCGCGCCAACAATAATGCCATGAGATTAGACTGGGTTCCGCCACTCGTGAAAATACCATCCGCAGATTGCGCAAAGCCAATGCGTTCTATGGTCCAATCAATCATAGCCTGTTCGATTAATGTGCCACCTGCGCTCTGGTCCCAAGTGTCCACAGATGTATTAATTGAGCTAATAAATAACTCGGCCAAAATTGCTGGGTACACAATTGGACAATTTAAATGTGCAACGTATTTTGGGTGATGAAAATATATGGCATCGTCTAGATAAACGGACGTCAATTCCTGCAATGCTTCTGCGGTACCGTTTAACGTTTCATCTAAATTAATAGAGGCAAAAACTTGAGCTAATTCCCTTGGTGTTTTCCCTGAGAATGGCTGTTGCTTGTCTTGAATAGTGGCCTCAATCAGCCGCAGTCCGTTTTCAATACTATGGCGATATTCGCTAAGATTTTTTTGATTAAATAAAAAGCTTAAGTCTGATGACGGTACAGAGTGATTGATGGGGTGAGATGCTGCCAGAAGGTCTTCGGTTACTTCTAACATGATAATTTTTGTCCTTTTTAGTGAGATAGCGAATGGATAATGTGAGTACTCCCTATAGATAATGCGAAGAGTAATGCAAATGATTCGCAATAACAACTAGTAAAGGGGTAATGCGGATGAATTTTCTATTAAAAAGATGGAAATTTAGGACGAAGTCACAGACTTGGGTGCTCCAGCACGGTCGGTGTCGGTATTGGATTTAGTTAATAAGTGCGGCTAACGAGGAGGGTAGGGAATGTTGATAGCCGCAAAGCCGATTGTTTAACCAGGCGGCCACTGTAAAGTGCGACCACCAATGACATGGTAATGAAGGTGAAATACGCTCTGGCAGGCACCTTCTCCATTGTTGACGACCAAACGAAAAGCATCACCAACGCCTGCATCTGCAGCCACCTGATTCGCCACTAAATTTAAGTGGCCCAGTAAGACCATGTCTTCTTTAGAGGCATCACATAATCGTGGAATGGGTTTTTTAGGGATCACCAAAATATGGACTGGGGCGCATGGGTTAATGTCTTTAAATGCCAAGCATTCATCGTCCTCATAAACGATATCCGCGGGGATTTCACGACCAATAATTTTACTAAAAATAGTTGGATCGGATGGTTTGGGTTTGCTCATGGTATCTCCCGTTTAATTATTTAGGGGTGAGGCGATCTCTCCAACTCATCACATCTTTTAATCGGTTATACCAAAATGGTGCTCCCAGTGAAATGAGTATGGTACTAAATACAAGACCAAGCCAGTTGAGCAAGGTCTGTGCATTCCATTTTGCATAATAATCTTGCCAGTGTTCTGGTTGAACTTCAAAGTTAAGGGACATGAGTTGCGTAGGGATCACGGGTTGCTCATGGCCATGATATTGGTCAGCAACTTTGGGTATGGGTTGTCGCAAGAGTTGTTGCGCGGTCAAATTTAATTGCTTGCGATAGTAACTATCATTGTTTAAATCACTTAATAATTGAAAGCAATTCACTTGAAACAAAAAGCACAAAACAAAAGCGGTAATGATACTGAGTTGATGCATCCACTGAGTGAAGCGTTGACGCATAATACTTTCTAAAGTAGAGAAATAATATTCTACTTTAAGGCATAGTTGTTCTCGTTCTTCGAGGGTAAGACCTTTACAGTTATTGATGATATGTTTGAATTCGTCTAGACCAATGCTGCTTAACTTAACCTTGTTGATGCTCAGTTTGAGGGGGAAGGCTGTTGCAAAAAGCTGATCCGGGGCTCGTCGATCCATATCAGCAATCAGTGCATTGAGTTGCGACTCTTCTAAATAGTCTACTTGCTTTAAAAATGTGACCAATACTTTTTTAAGATTCTTTAGTCGCAAACTAAAAAAAGTTTGTATGCCATGGACAATTGCGGTGACCAATAAACTAAACAACAGCATAATTGAGGCAAATCCGATGAGGATGCCAAGTATGTCCATGAGCATAAGTGCTTATCCTTATAGCAGTCACATAACGGAATGGTTTGAAATGCTATAAGTCTACCAGTTAAATCTTGAGGCTGGCAGTAACAGTGCTAATTATGGGCAAATATCTGTAATGGGTGTTGTGTGAAGATTCGCACGCTGACACGCTCGTTGATATCGATCTTATTTTCGTGGTGGCTGCGCACCTTGATAGTTTCACCATTGTCCATGATAACTGAATATAAACGGGCACTGCCCTCATAGCGCATCCATTCCACCTGACCGTTGCCAATATCGTCATGTACAATGGTTAAGTCATCAGGGCGTAATAGAACATCCACTTCGTTTTGATCAGCTTCGGTGGGGTAATAAGCGGCATCGCCTATACTGGTGGCGACACGTTGCACATCTCGATTGCATTCGCCAGTGACAAAGCTCGCTTCGCCTAGAAATCGAGCGACAAATTTATTGTTCGGCTGACTGTAACAGATTTCAGGGGTATCCAGTTGCTCAAGTACTCCGTGCTTTAAAATACCTACGCGATCGCCCACAGAAAGCGCCTCTTCCTGATCATGGGTTACCCAAATAGCAGGTATAGCGGCTGCTTTTAACGCATTGCGGATTTCCCAGCGCAAATCGTCTTTCAGTGCGGCATCTAGGTTTGATAAGGGTTCATCCAATAATATAAAGTCAGGTTCATGTGCCAGAGTTCGTGCAAGAGCTACACGCTGCTTTTGTCCACCAGATAACTGATGGGGCTTGGCACGGCGAATGGTTTCTAGCCCCAATATATTTATCCAACGATTTACTTGAGTTAGCTCTTTGAGGCGGAAACCGATATTTTCTTCCACAGTTAAGTGAGGGAACAAAGCAAAATCTTGAAATACCATGCCCACATTGCGTTTTTCCGGAGCGATATGATTCTTAGCGGTGGCACACCATTTGGGGAGAGCAATTTCACCGTCGCTAATCGGAATCAAGCCGGCTAGAGATTTTAGTATTGTTGTTTTGCCACAGCCTGTTGGACCAACAAGCATCATTATTTCGTCTTTACCTAATTCAATATCTAAGTCAGAGACGACTTTTTTGTCACCATATTGAATGGAAAGTTTGTTAACTTTTAGCATTAGTGACGCTGTTCCTCATTGAAGCCGAGTTTCTTACCGCCTTCGCCTGTAAACATTAACGCTAAGCCAAGAGCGGATATTGCGAACAAAATTAAGCCGGGAATGGCCGCCATACCAAAATAGCCAGCTTCATAAACTCGCCATAGGTAAGTGGCAAGCGTTTCGAAACCGGTGGGACCTAGTAATAAGGTCGCGGGCATTTCTCGCATGACTTCTAAAAAGACTAGGGCAGCACCGGCTATTAAACCTTTGGTTGTTAGAGGCAGCGTCACTCGTCGAAATGCTTCACTAGGAGGAGCGCCTAAAACTCGGGCAGCATTGACCAAACTATTATCTAAACGTTCTGTAGTTGAGCGGATGGTGCCGACCGCCAAGGGCAAAAATCGAAGTACGTATGCCAATATTAATAGTGCCAACGTTTGATATAGAAATGGCAATTGCAAACCTAAATAGACCAACGCCGTACCCATAACAATACCTGGAATACCGAACCCCATGTAAGTAATGCGTTCCAATATCTGGCCAATACGGCCTTGAATCGCTGCGTAGGCTACAGGCAATGCGAATAGAACAGTGAATATTGCGGCCAGTAGTGAGGCGAATGCAGAGTTCCATGCGTATTCAAATTGAAAATTACCTGCACCATCACGGAATAACCATAAAAAGAAAACAGAGAGGGGAATCAGAATGGCACATAAAAAGACGGGAAGGGCGACAGAAAGCATTAAGCCTATCTGCGATTGAGTAGGCCAAAAATAAAGATGCCTGCCAGGTTGCTCCTGAGTACCCTTTACTTTCGCCTCTAAAAATAAAACTAAACCCACAATGGTCATTAGTTGTAGCGAGAGCATGGCTGCTTGGCTTAAACCAAAAGCGTTGTATTCAACAAAAATGACCCGCGTAAATGTATCTAAGCCGAGAATGGCAGGTGTGCCAAAATCAGAAAGCGCATACAGTGCTGACAACAGTGCCCCTGCGGCAATCCCGTTTTTAATTCTGGGTAATATTACTTTGAAAATACTCAAACTTAATGACATTCCCAAGGTTCTTGCAGCGTAGAACTGGCTTGCATCAAGACTGGCAAGAGACGCACGTGTTGTTAGCATGACAAAAGGATAGGTATACAGCACCATGATAAACGTACTACCTGCCAACCCATAGACCGAAGGCGTATTAATACCGAGGAGTTGCTCAACTTCCCCACCGGGGCCGAACGCTGCATAAAAAGTAAAGGCTCCTAAATAACTTGGTAAAGCTAAGGGTGCAGCAAATAAAACCAGCCAAAACCGATGCCAAGGTAATTTGATATAGGTGGTTAACAGCGCCAATGGAATACCAACTAGGATGGAACCCAGAGCAGTAAAAACCATGAGCAGCAGTGTATTACTTAAAATATCTAGATTACGTGAATCAAAAAAAGCTACGTCTGAACTGGCCAGTAAGACTAATACCAAGACAGGGGAAAATGCCAATAACGCTATGAAAAGTGCTAGCGGATATGACTTAGGCCAGGATTTCATAAAACGCCAGCTTTACGCATTAGGTTTAGTGTCGGTCGTAAATCAGACAATTCTGTTAAGTCGACTTTAGGTGGCGCCAGTTGATCCATACTCGGTAAACCTTGTGGAGAAGCAATGCCTTGTACCATTGGCAGCTCATAGGCTTCGCTGGCAAGAAAGGTTTGTACCTCTTTGGTTAATAAATAACGAATAAAATCGACCGCTGTTTTATTGTCATTCAGTGCAACGATGCCAGAAGCGTTTATCAAGCTGCCGGCATCATTCTGTGTGAAGGCTAAATCCACATTGGCATTAGGCTTGCCTTTTTTTAGACGTAACGTGTAATAATGATTAGCTAAGCCTACGTCTACCTCACCGCGTTCTACCGCCATGACCACACCCAATTCTCCCGCATAACGAGTGGCATGTTGTTTCATTTGTTTTAACCAATTGAGGGTTTTTTCCTCACCGGAGTGTAGACGCATGGCCGTAACAAAGGATTGAAACGATGCATAGGCAGGTGCCCAAGCGATGCGTAACCCTGAATTAGGTAGCGCAAAAATATTATCAGGAATATCGTTTGCGTTCCGGGTTTCACTATTAAAAGGTAGAGTTCTTACACGACCACTGATGGGTGTCCAATGGGAAAATCGAAATTGCGGTAGCAATTGTTGACGCACATCATTGGGCACCGTAGTGGCTAAACCTGCATCCACGACCATACCAATGGCGCCCGAATCCACAGCCCAAAATAAATCCGCTCGACGAATACCCGCTTTGGATTCTGCCATAATGGCGTTTGCTAAAGCGGCAGTTGGGCCTCGGCGGATATTAAGCGTAAATTCAGGGTTACGTTCTTGTATTGCATTGAGCACATCTTCATATAGACCGCCTTCTCCACGCCCAAGGTACAAGGTTAACTCGCCTTTCAATGGCGGTAGACTTTCAACTGAAGTCGCATTAACAGAAGTCATCTGTTGGGCCATGACCGGCACAGGTGAGCATAGGAGGGCAACCATCAAAATCTGAAGAAATGCTCTGAGTTGCATATTTAGAATACGTCCTTCTGCTTGGCGTTATTTTTAACCAACTCAATGGCTTTATCTAATTTAGCTTCCATGGTTTTAACAGCACCGCGGAGTTCGTCTGTGCTAACTTTACTTTTAATGGTTTTCGGCAAGACTACGTTAAAATCTTTTTCTAGGTCTTCAACCAAATCAGCATTTAGAGTAATAAGTTCACCCTCTACACCTTCAAATAGATTTAAATATGCCTCATGCACAATAGTGGATGATTCGTCATAGGCTTTTTCTGCAAATTTAGCGACGGCTTTATGTAAACGATTTTTTACCGCTTCTAGAGTTTCTACAGAATTAGAAGGCGCGCCTTCGCGCAATTGTACGACCTCTAGCAATCCTTTATCTTGATATACAGCAGCTAATTTAACAGCACCCAGTGATTGCCAAAGGGTGTGTTTTAATTGACGATATTCATTGCGTACATCTGCCACGGGTTTTTGCTGATCAACAGCTTCTTTAACACCATATAGTCCCTGCCAGATTTCGGCATAAAGTTGGATGTAATTGCTTTCAATGGCTGCGTGAAACTGTACAGCCTCCCAATAATCGACAACTGCGCCGGAATTGGCGGCTTTTGCACCTTCAGCTTCGTAGCGTTCAACAATGCCGCCGACTTTTTTGATTACCCAAACAACCTCTTCTTCATACTTTTCAACATTGTCGGATAAGTGGTTTACATGCTCGCCAATTTCTCCGTTTGCCATGGCAAGTTGATTTGTTAGTAGGAGAGTAATTGCGGCGACAAGATTAACGATCCAAGGGCTCTTTATCATGGGAATATCCTGTTACGTTGAGTATTTGCGTGAAGGTTTGAGTTGTTTAGGTTGATTCAAATAGCCCAAACCCACTATCGAGTGAAGAATGATTGAGTTTCGCTAATGATAACTATTCTCAGTATTGGCGTAAATACTTATCGTAAAGAATCTGCAATATTGGTCTTGTTGAGGAGAATCTGATTTGTAAAAACTAAAAAGCCGCTTATAACCGCGGCCTTTTACTTTGAACGCACTGAGATCGGATGGTGTTAGATTTTGTGCAACCAACCAAATTTGTCTTCGGCTTTGCCCCATTGAATATCATTCAAAGCTTGACGAAGCTTCAAAGTGGTTGCTCCGGGCTCACCAGAACCGACGGTAATTTCTTCACCATTGTGAATCAGCGTACCGACAGGGGTCAGTACTGCAGCGGTACCACTTAAAGCGGCTTCCGTACCTGGCTTTTGCGCTCGTTCAATTAGTTCATTGACAGTGAAGTCGCGTTCAGTGACCGTCATGCCTAGATCGCGGGCAATAGTTAGAATCGAGTCACGAGTAATGCCATGTAAGAATGAGCTATCTAAGCCTTTGGTGATGATTTCATTACCATCAATTAGGATAAAATTGGCAGCCCCTGTTTCTTGAACATCGCCGTTAGGACAGAACAAAACTTGATCCGCTTGGCATTCATTCTTAGCGCGAGCAATGGGCCCCAGTGCGCTTGCATAGTTGCCACCGCTTTTGATCATACCCATGTGCGGCGCGCAACGCATGCCGTTTTCTTCAAGCAATAGGCGTAACGGTTTAACACCACCGGCAAAGTAATCGCCTACAGGGGATAGCAAAACGTAAAGTAGTGAAGTTTCAGACGAAACGGCCGCTTTACCAATGCTGGGTTCGGTACCGATGTGGGTTGGGCGAATATACATAGAGCCCGGAGGTGCAGGCACTTCATCTGCGTAAAGAGCGACGATCTCTTTGATCATGTCACCCAGCTGCTGCTTGTCGATAGATGGCAAAAATAACAGATCAGTACTTTGTGCCATGCGCTCGATATTAGCATCCATACGGAAAACGTTGACGCTGCCGTCCTCGTGCTTAAAGGCTTTTAGGCCTTCAAAGCAGGTACTTGAGTAATGCAAGACGTGGGCACCGGGGTGCAATTCTAATTTGTCGGATGGGACAATGCTGGCGTTTGCCCAAGCCTGGTTTTCGTATGTTGCCAATGCCATTTTAGGCATGAAAACGGTTCCAAATGCGGCCATTACCTATTCCTAAACTCGTGCGTCGCCATTAGTAATCCCATGACGACGAATAATTCGTTGATGCATCTATTGCGCTGAGTCCATGATTTGTGTCCAAAGCGTTTTGACCGTGTCAATGTGGGTGGGTAACCCAGCTTGGCTAAGCTCATTGGGCTCCAGCAGTAACTTTTGGTTCTGCAAGGCGCGACGATGGGCCAATGAGCGGTAGGCAATGTAAGCTTGAATCATGTCATCGCTTTGCTCAGCAGTCATTATGTGGTCGGCTGCTAAGGTTTCCAATAATCGTATGTTGTCAGTCCATGTCAGTAGGTCTGGGTGCTGAGCACAATGAGCGAGCACGAGATACTGTACGATAAACTCGATATCAACGATGCCACCTGCATCTTGTTTCAGGTGAACTTGGTTTTTGCCTATGCTTTGGGACCCGAGATTATCGCGCATTTTTTTCCGCATTTCTCGCACTTCTTGCAGGAGTTGCTGTGGATTTCGGGATTTTGTCAGGATTTCCCCTCGAATTTGACCAAATTTCTGAGCTAAAGTGTTATCCCCACAGATAACCCTTGCGCGAACGAGGGCTTGGTGCTCCCAAGTCCAAGCTTCTTCGTGTTGGTACTTGGTGAACGCGGATAGTGAGGCGACGATCATACCGCTTGCGCCGCTGGGCCGCAGACGCATATCCACTTCGTATAGTTGCCCTGCGCGGGTAGTTGTATTTAGGATGTGAATAAGTCGCTGGCCTAAGCGTGTATAAAATACGCCATTTTCTAACTCTCGTTTGCCAGTCGTGTATTTATTAAGCGTTGCGTTATGCAGAAATACCAGATCTAAGTCACTGCCATAGCTTAATTCAATGCCGCCCATTTTGCCGTAGCCTAAAACGACGAATTCAGGAGAGTGTACGGCTTCTCCGCTTGCATTGGTTGGATAGCCATATTTCTCCACCATTTGAGCCCACGCTAAACTTAACGCCGTTTCCAAAACGGTTTCTGCTATCCAAGTTAAATGGTCACTGACTTTCATTAAGGGTAATACGCCCGTAATGTCGCTCGCGGCAATTTGCAGTTTGTGGGCTTTATTAAAATGTCTCAATGCATCCATTTGTTCTTCTAAGTCCAGCTCATCAATGCGTAATAATCGCTGGCGGATATCCGCTTGTAAGTCGGCTTTATCGCTGGGACTATAAAGGTGGCTTGGATGCAAAAGTTCATCTAGCAGTATCGGACTTTCGCTAATACTATGGGCGATGAAAGGACTTGCCTCACACAATCGAACCAATTGCTTCAAGGCATTAGGGTTTTCCGTGAGTAATACAAGATACGCTGTGCGCCGAAGAATAGCTTCAATTAGAGGGATAATTCGCTCTAAGGTTGTTATGGGGTGATCTAGCTTCCAAATTTCATGCAACAAAAGCGGCATCGTTTTATTCAAACGTTGAATGCCAATAGCCTGCATTTTGTGTTCACTTTGATCTCTTAAACGCTGTAAAAGAGTTTGAACCTTTTCACTATTCGCATCGTGCTGCTCCTCGCTATCATTCAACCAGATACTTTGCCAACGCTCCGTTTCTGGATCACTTTCTTGCTCTTCTTCTTCGGCGACAATATTCGCAAAATGCTTGCTTACTTGTGCGCGGTGTTCTTGCAGTTGATCTAATACGGATTGCCAAGAATCTAAGCCTAAATAAATAGCCAATCGTTGTTGATCTATTTGATTATCCGGTAGCGTTTGGCTTTGCTCATCTTTAAGGGCTTGAATGCCATGCTCGACATTGCGTAAAAAAACATACGCATTGAGTAATTCATCCACCGCATCCATTGGTAGGTAACCGTTATCTTTTAAGTAACTGTAAACTTTAAAAATATTAGGCTGTTGTAAATCAATTTCTTGACCACCACGGATCAACTGGAACGCTTGCGCAATAAATTCAACTTCGCGAATACCACCACTACCGAGCTTCACGTTCGTATCTAGCTTACGTCGAATCGTTTCTTGCTTAATGAGGTTCTTCATATCACGCAAGGATTCAAATGCACCAAAGTCCACATATTTTCGATAGCTAAATGGGCGCAAAATTTCCATTAGACTGTCAATGTGCTCAGGGCTACCGGTAATGGCTCGCGCTTTAATCATTGCATAGCGTTCCCATTCGCGACCTTGGTCATGATAATAGTTTTCTAAACTATTGAAGTTCATGGCCAAAGGGCCTGACTGACCATAAGGGCGCAAACGCATGTCGACGCGATACACAAAACCATCCATGGTGATCTTGTCTAAGGATTGAATCAATGACTGACCGAGTTTTGTAAAAAATTCTTGGTTGCTAATACTGCGCTGTGAATCACTACTTGTTTGAGTGTCGCCAGATTCACTATAAGCAAAGATTAAGTCGATATCACTGGATAGGTTTAACTCGCCAGCCCCCTGTTTCCCCATGGCAATAACGATAAGGCTTTGTGCTTCGCCACTATCTTTGCCAGTCGGCTGGCCATAGCGTTTGATTAATTTATCTTGTAGCCATTCCAGTGAGCAACGGATGCTAACGTCAGCAAGCATGGTAATTTCACTGAGTAGGGTTGATAACTTTGTAAGCCGGTTCAGGTCACGATGAATAAGTCTAATTTGATGCTGGCGACGAAACTGACGCAAGGCTTTATGCAATTCATCCTCGCTGGCGCAATTTTTCAGTAAGTATGCAAGGGAGGAATGGAGTTCGCTGTAATTTAAATCATCGTGTAGAAATTCGGTATTAAATGCATTGATTGCGTCACTAGGAAAACGTTGGCAAGCGTCGAAAACAAAGTCACTGATGTAGAGAGTTTTAGTTATGTCGTCTTTATTGATGACATCTTGTGGAATATTGTGTTCGTCGGTAAGTGCTTTTAATTGCGTTTGCCTTTGCTCAAGAAAGTCGGAAGGCAGCATTTGTGACCACATAATAGCGGATCCTTGAAGAAATCCATGGATAATAATTGAGCTTTAACCCATATTTATGACATAGTTAAAGCATTACACCTATCTTAGTTGATCTATGAGAAAACCCATCTTTCGGTTTAACCCCATAAGTCATGCCATTGTGCGTGCCGACAAAGCAGATGTGATTCTGCTGAAAAAAATCAAGCGTACAATCGCTGTGTTGGCCTTGCTATTAACTTCGCATGTTGTGGCCATGATCATATTGGAGAACATGACGCCTTGGCAAGCGGTGTGGTTGACCTTTACCACACTAACGACAGTGGGTTATGGCGACTTAAGCGCGCAAACGCCATATGGTCAAGCCGCGACTATGATTCTAGTTTATGTCTCGGCGATCACTATCGTAACTTTATTGGTGCGTGATTATGTAGATTATCGCATAGCACGTAGTGAACGAATTCGTAGCGGACTTTGGAATTGGAATATGGAAAACCATATCGTCATCATTAATGCACCTAAATATAATGCAGATCGTTTTTTTGAGCGTTTGGTTTTACAAATTCGCGAAGACGATGAATACAAAGATACAGGTATTCTGTTGCTGAATCATGAATATCATATGGGACTACCTTCAGTATTAAAGGATTTACACGTCCGCCATATTACGGGGAGCCCCTCTCAAGAATCTGATTTGTCAAAAGCCAATGTAGCAAAAGCAAGACATATATTGGTTTTGAGTCGAGACGAATATCATGGCGATAGCGACAGTATCAGTTTTGATACCGCTTATCGTCTGGCTCATCAAAATTTGGGGCATTTGTGTATTGTTGAATGTGTGGAAGACGCTAACCGTCCGCGTTTAAGAGAGTTGGGCATAAAAAGCATATTGCGGCCCATTCGCTCATATCCCGAAATTTTAGTTCGCGCCATGGATGCTCCAGGCAGTGAGATGGTTATCGAAGATATGTTTACGCGTCGCGATGATCACCCAGAACGCTACCCTATTTGGTTAGAGGGCGAACGTTGGTCTGATGTAGTCAGTGCAATGATTCAAGGTAATATTGGAACGCCCATGGCGTTTGTGAACAAAGATGGCCAAGTATTTGTTCATCCAAAATGTGATGACCACGTGCATGGTCAGAGCTTAATTATTTTCGTAAAAAGTGACGATATGCCAACACAGGAAGAAGTACAGGCAGCATTTCACCGATATTTTACACCGTCAGCCGTTTAATTAATTAATTATTAGGGTAACGAAGAATAATCGTTCAATTCCTAAACGATGATCTAAACTGATATAACTTTAGTGAATATTCACTGGGCAATTTCCCGATTAATTTGTTACATCGGTTGAGAGCTGCCTATTAAATCTTTACAGTAATTAGGTACATTCATCTGAGGGAACCTTAATGGCAAATACCGACGATAAGTATCATATCGACAATACCGACTATACGGTCGGGCAAGACAACGTACAAAAATGGGGTTTTGATGTTCATAACCCTGTTTTTGGTATCAGTGCAGGTCTCATTCTTATTTTCTTGATAGCGGTTTTAGCCGTGGAACCCGCCACCGCTAAAGGCGCTTTGGATGGTTTGAAATGGGACATCATCGCGAGCTTTGACGCTCTGTTCATGTGGTCTGGCAATATTTTTGTTATTTTCTGCCTCGCTTTGGCTTTGTCCCCTTTGGGTAAGATTCGTTTAGGTGGCGACAATGCTGTGCCAGAGCATTCTAGATTATCTTGGTTAGCCATGCTGTTCGCAGCGGGTATGGGTATTGGCTTGATGTTTTGGGGCGTTGCCGAACCCGTTGCCTATTTCACTGGCTGGTACGAGACGCCGCTCGGCGTCGAACCCAATACCCCGGAAGCTGCCCGATTAGCTATGGGTGCAACCATGTATCATTGGGGTCTACACCCGTGGGCGATTTATGGTGTGGTTGCACTATCTTTAGCATTCTTTGCTTATAACAAAGGCTTACCTCTTTCTATCCGTTCTGTGTTCTATCCGATTCTAGGTGATCGCACTTGGGGCTGGCCTGGTCACGTGATCGATATCCTTGCGGTATTGGCCACGCTATTTGGTCTAGCCACGTCTCTAGGTCTGGGTGCACAGCAAGCTTCTGCGGGTATTAACCATGTGTTTGGCACCGAAGGCGCAGTTGGCTTACAGATTCTAGTGATAGTAGGTGTAACCCTGCTCGCTATCGTATCTGTTGTTCGTGGTTTAGAAGGCGGTGTTAAGCTATTGAGTAACGTCAATATGCTGATCGCATTTGCTTTACTGCTGTTTGTTGCCATTGCTGGCTTTGCCATTGCGCTTGGTAATATTCCAACAACCCTTGGTGCGTACATTGAAAATATTATCCCGCTTAGTAATCCTCATGGTCGTGAAGATGAGGCTTGGTTCCAGGGTTGGACTGTATTCTATTGGGCATGGTGGATTTCATGGTCGCCATTTGTAGGCATGTTCATCGCGCGTGTATCGAAAGGTCGTACCATCCGTGAGTTCATAACAGCGGTTCTACTTGTACCAACATTGGTGACGGTACTGTGGATGTCTATCTATGGTGGTATCGCTATCGATCAAGTATTGAATGGTATTGGTGCTTTGGGTACTGATGGTTTAACGTCGGTTGAGCTAGCCATGTTCCAGATGTTTGAAGGTCTACCAATGAGCACTCTGCTATCAGTGGTAGCGATTGTCTTGGTATTGGTATTCTTCATTACCTCTTCGGACTCAGGTTCATTGGTAATTGATAGCATCACTGCCGGTGGTAAGATTGATGCGCCTGTACCTCAGCGTGTATTCTGGGCATCTATCGAAGGTGCAATTGCAGCAGCCTTGCTATGGATTGGTGGTACCGAAGCCATTCAAGCCTTGCAAGCCGGTGCAATTTCAACGGGCTTACCGTTCACCTTTGTACTGCTGCTCATGTGTGTAAGCTTGCTAATGGGCTTGCGTACAGAGAAGCGCTAAATGCTTTTTTATTGATAGCCCTTCACTTTAGAAGGGCCATGATGCAAGCATTAAAAAACCCGCTAGATCCTTATTAAACAGGCATCTAGCGGGTTTTTTAGTATCTGCAAATTGAGATAGATTTACTTCAAATACTCATCGTATTTTTCAACGTAATCTTCAAGGTTGGCTTTCAACATGGCGGCATATTGTTGAGTGAAATACTCAAGGGCTTCCCCTTTATTTAAATCCGCTTCTGCTTTGTCTTTAGCACTGGCTGTAACAATGTGCGCATTGAAACGCGCAGCTGCGTATAACAAGCTGGCGCTGACTTTACCTGGTTCATGATCTTTGATTAGCTCGTTGGCAAGTTGAATAAACTTGTCGGTGCGCTTAAAGAAATCTGGGTCCATTTGTTTCGCAGTTTGTTCCTGCTCTGACATAGTTACCTCAATGATGATTAGTATGTAAAAGAGTATGCTCGGCAGCGAATTACTTCGCTGCCAGCATGGGTTTCAAGAATGTAGCCGTATGGCTGCCTTTTACCTTACTCAGGTTTTCAGGTGTGCCTTCCGCAATGATTTTACCACCGCCAGAGCCACCTTCAGGGCCAAGGTCAACAATCCAGTCAGCGGTTTTTATTACATCTAAATTATGTTCAATCACAACCACGGTATTACCGTGATCGCGCAGACGATGTAATACAGTTAATAGTTGCTGAATATCATGGAAGTGCAAACCGGTTGTGGGTTCATCAAGAATATAAAGGGTTTTACCTGTATCGCGTTTACTTAATTCCCGAGCAAGTTTTACTCGCTGTGCTTCGCCGCCGGAAAGTGTTGTGGCGTTTTGGCCCAAGCGAATATAACTTAAGCCGACGTCCATTAACGTGTCGAGTTTTCGCTTAAGTGCAGGAATAGCTTCAAAAAAGTCACAAGCATCTTCCACTGTCATATCCAATACTTCGTGAATATTTTTGCCCTTATAACGCACTTCCAACGTTTCACGGTTATAGCGCTTGCCTTGGCAAACATCGCAAGGCACATACACATCCGCAAGGAAATGCATTTCGACTTTAATTACACCGTCACCCTGACACGCCTCGCAGCGACCGCCTTTCACGTTAAAGCTAAAGCGACCGGCTTTATAGCCACGGCTTCGAGCTTCTTCAGTTCCAGCAAATAAATCGCGCACGGCGGTAAAGATACCTGTGTATGTTGCAGGGTTAGATCTTGGGGTGCGTCCAATAGGGCTTTGATCTATGTCTACGCACTTATCAAAATGATCCAAGCCTGCAATGCTTTCATACGGAGAAGGCTTCAAAGTGGAAGCGCGATTCAATTCAGTTGCTGCCAGTGGGAATAGAGTTTGGTTAATCAAGGTTGATTTACCACTACCTGATACACCTGTTACACAGGTTAACAAGCCAACCGGAATGTTCAGTGTCACGTCGTTTAAGTTATTACCGGATGCACCTGTGATCGTCAGTTGCTTTTGGGGATCCGCTTCATGGCGTTTTGTCGGAACTTCGATTTTTTGTTTGCCGCTTAAGTATTGGCCAGTAATCGAATTTTTGCATTTAGTGATTTGCTTAGGCGTGCCAGCAAAAATCACTTCGCCACCATGAACCCCAGCCCCTGGCCCTATGTCCACAAGGTAGTCGGCGGCACGAATAGCGTCTTCATCATGTTCAACAACTAATACTGTGTTGCCCAAGTCGCGCAAGTGCTCTAATGTTTTCAGTAGTCGATCATTGTCGCGCTGGTGCAAACCGATGGAAGGTTCATCCAGAATGTACATGACGCCCACAAGTCCAGCGCCAATTTGACTGGCTAAGCGAATACGCTGCGCCTCTCCACCAGAAAGTGTATCTGCACTGCGATCCAGGCTGAGATAGTTCAGACCCACGTTCACTAGAAAGTGCAGGCGGTCGTTAATTTCTTTTAGGATTTTATTAGCGATTTCGCCACGCTTGCCCTTTAGATTTAGCTTAGAAAAATAATCTAAAGCGGGACCGATAGGCATTGAGGTGATGTCCGCAATATTGTGGTTATCCACAAACACATTACGACTGGCTTCTTTTAGACGAGAGCCATTACAAGTGGGGCAAGGTTGTACGGAAAGCAACTTGGATAGTTCTTCACGCACCATAGCACTTTCGGTTTCATGATAGCGACGCGAAAGATTAGGAATGACACCTTCAAATGGATGTTCTTTTATAACCGTATCGCCTCGGCTATTAACATAGTGAAACGGTACGTCTTCTTGACCACTACCATAAAGGATCACGTTTCTCTGTTTTTTCGTGAGTTTCTTAAATGGCTTATCCATACCAAAGCCGAAGTGCTCGGCCACACTGCTCAGCATTTGGAAGTAATAAATGGTGCGTCGATCCCAACCACGAATGGCACCTTCGCCTAGGGTTAAGCTGCTATCAACAATCAGTTTGTCTGGATCGAAATATTGATCTACGCCTAAACCGTCACAGGTTTCACAAGCACCCGCGGGGTTATTAAAGGAGAACATACGTGGTTCTAAATCGGTAATGCTGTAACCACACACAGGGCAAGCAAATTTAGAACTGAACAATAGCTCAAGTTTGTCATCGTCCATGCCTTTCACTTTGGCAGTACCGCTAGTGAGTTCCAAAGCCGTTTCTAAAGATTCAGCAAGACGCTGCTCTAGTCCTTCGCGGACTTTAATGCGATCAACCACCACTTCGATGGTGTGCTTTTTGTTTTTATCAAGCTCTGGAACATCGTCCATGTCCACAACGATGCCGTCTACGCGTACACGCACAAAACCTTGACCGCGGAGTTGTTCGAATAGATGTAAATGCTCACCTTTGCGATCTTGCACCACAGGTGCCAGCACCATGAGTTTGCTGCCCTCAGGTAATGCTAGAATTTGATCTACCATCTGGCTGACGGTCTGTGCATCTAACACTTCGCCATGTTCAGGGCAGCGAGGTTCGCCGGCTCGGGCATATAGTAGGCGCAGGTAATCATAGATTTCCGTCACGGTACCAACAGTTGAACGAGGGTTGTGGCTGGTGGATTTTTGTTCAATGGAAATGGCAGGGCTTAGGCCTTCGATATGGTCCACGTCGGGCTTTTCCATCATGGACAAGAACTGGCGAGCGTAGGTAGAAAGGCTTTCTACATAGCGACGTTGCCCCTCTGCGTAAAGTGTATCGAACGCGAGAGACGATTTACCGGATCCCGATAAACCTGTGATCACCACTAATTTGTCACGTGGAATTTCTAAATCGATATTCTTGAGATTATGGGTACGCGCCCCACGAACCAATATAGTATCCATAAACCCCTGCTGCGCTGTGAGTGCAAAACGAACATTGTACTGATTTTTACGAGTAGACCCTAGGAGACTGTGTATTTCATTTGCCCATAGAGCACAAAAGCCAAGCACTTTCATAGTGAAAATGCTTGGCTTTGTATTCGCACATTTGCGGGGTTTAGATCATTTTTTCTTGGTTTAGCTTAGATCTTGTTCAGGCAAATATTCTTTGGCCCAGTTCACGGCTTGAATGCGGTTGCTTACGTCTAACTTTTTGAACAAGTTGTACATGTGCGTTTTTACCGTGTGAGTGCTCACATTGAGAGCGGCTGCAATATCAGCATTTTTAGCCCCACTGGCACTCAATGATAGAATTTGGCTTTCTCTGCGAGTTAGGTTGTGTGCCGGTTTTTGCTCGGGGGCAGGTGGTCGTCGATTATTTGCCATGAACTGGCTGAGGATGCGACGACTAAACCATAACTCGCCTCGTAAGATGGAGCGAATGCCTTTGCTTACATGGTTCTGGCTAGCACCTTTATAAAAGAAGCCACTGACATTGGGCCACTTCAGTAGCTCATCGTAGCTTTGCTGGCCATCCAGATTGATGAACACGACTTGGTTGTCTTTGGGTAGGCTTTCTAGCATTTGCCGGCAATTCTCAGCTCGCATGCCCATGGCGTCGACACAAATTAAGTGTGGTAGTTTGATTTTATGGTTATCGGCAGGTCGATAGTTTTCTAGCATGGAGCAGTCCATCTGCAGATGCTGTTGTAAAAAGCCGAGTAGTAGAGAGTTTTGAATGTTTTTCGGTCCAACGAGCCATAAATGGGGCTTCTGAGCGCTGTCCATACGCTGCCTTCCTTAAATTCCAGTTATTTAGATGGAGGTCGTATTGTATTGAAAAATGTGCAAAATGACAGGGAGTTGTGTATAAAATGTGACCGTTTGTGCATTAGACTTTCTTAATCATTCTTAAGCTTTTAAAATGCTCACCCTTTTTTTATCATCTGCGGCTTTTTACGCATTCTCTTTGTAGGTAATCATGACCCCCACCGAAAAACGTTCTGTCAGTACTCTGGCTTTAATTTACGCTTTGCGTATGTTCGGTTTGTTCATGGTGCTACCCGTATTAGCGCTCTATGCCGCTGATTATGAAGGTGCATCCGCTGCGCTAGTGGGTGTAGCCATTGGTGCTTATGGCCTCACCCAAGCTTGTCTTCAATTGCCATTTGGCATGTGGTCGGATCGTATTGGTCGTAAGCCGGTCATTTTAATGGGTTTGGCGTTGTTTACGCTGGGCAGTTTAATCGCAGGTTTAGCGGATAGCATCGTATGGCTCATTGTTGGACGTGCTCTTCAGGGGGCAGGTGCCATAGCCAGTACTTTGATGGCACTAATGACAGACTTGACGCGAGAAGAAAACCGCACCAAGGCCATGGCTAGTATCGGTGCTAGCATTGGCTTAGCGTTTACTCTTGCCATGGTAGCGGGCCCAGTTTTATCCAACTGGTTAGGGATGTCGGGCTTATTCTTGATGACGGCGGTATTGTCCATCATGGCCATGATTTTGTTAGTCAGGGCGGTTCCGACTCCTGTCGTGCAAATTCGATCCAGAGAGAGCCGAGCGTTTTTACATCAATTGGCCGATGTATTTAAAGATCGTCAGATCATGCGTTTAAGCTTCGGTATTCTAGTATTGCATGCTGTCTTGGTGGCATGTTTTGTGGCTATGCCTGTTTTGCTGGAACAATCGGGACTAAATAAGCAGGCTCATTGGAAAGTGTATTTACCCATCATGATTACGGCTTTCATGGCGATGGTACCGTTCATCATTATTGGTGAGAAGAAGCAGAAAATGAAACCCGTGTTGGCAATGGCTGTTGGTTTGCTGCTCGTTAGTGTGTTGTTTATGTGGCAGGCAGGCTTGATGTTTTGGGCTTTGGTGGCAGCGTTATGGCTCTTTTTCGTAAGTTTTAACATTCTTGAAGCCAGTTTGCCTTCGCTTGTGAGCAAATTCGCACCTGCAGGCTTTAAAGGAAGCGCCATGGGAATTTACAGCACGTGTCAGTTTCTCGGGGCTTTTATTGGTGGTGCATTAGGTGGCGTGATTACCGAAACTTGGGGGCTCTCAGCAGTCTTTGTGGCGACTGTGCCCTTAGTGGTATTATGGTTGGTCTTGGTGTTAACCATGCAAGCTCCCAAGCATTTAACCAGTTATCGAGTTGCGTTGACTGCATCCCGCGCCACAGAAGCGCTACAAACAGAACTAATGTCGGTACCGGGCGTTCATGAAGTCATGATTTTGGACCAAGCGGCCTATTTAAAGGTGGACAATAAAACCTTTAATCCGACATTATTGAAACCCTTAAATTTATAGCAATAGCCCACGGGCGGAGAAAGATTATGGCACGAGGCAGCGTCAATAAAGTTATCATCATCGGCACCCTGGGTCGCGATCCAGAAATGCGCTATTTGCCTAACGGTAACGCTGTATGTTCAATTAGCGTAGCCACTGACGAGGGCTATAAAGATCGTAATACTGGCCAACAAGTAGATAAAACAGAATGGCACCGTGTAGAGGCCTTTGGTCGTCTGGCAGAGATCGTTGGTGAATACCTTAAAAAGGGAAGCAAGGTTTACTTTGAAGGTAAACTGCGCACAGACGAATACGAAAAAGACGGGATTAAGCGTTATTCTACCAAAATCATTGCTAACGAAATGACTATGCTAGATAGCCGCAATGCGCAGCAAGATGGTATGGGTGGCGGTTACGGTCAGCCCATGGGGCAACCTGCTGCCCAACCTCAGCAAGCACCACAAGCAGCTCCACAGCAAGCACCTTACGGACAGCCGCAACAGGCACCGCAGCAACCCGCGGCCGCACCTTATGGTCAGCAACCACAACAAGCACCGCAAGCACCTTACGGTCAACCTCAACAGGCGCCACAGCAGGCACCGCAACAACAAGGTCAACCGCAGCCGCAACCAAGCAATGCGTTTGATGATTTCGATGATGATATTCCTTTTTAACACTCATCCAAAATAGCTGTAAAAATTGTGCAACATCAGAAACCCCACTTGCAAAGCAAGTGGGGTTTTTTTATTGCGCAATCTGTTTTGCTGATGAGTGCGTAATTAAGGTACTTAAAGAAGTGTAAATCTGGTTGGGTTTATCTTTGAGCTTGGTAATAATGAATTAAACACTACATTCGAAGCATCGCGTCATTATGAAAAAACAGCATCTCTCTATTCTCGTTATTCTCATTGCTGGATTAGCTATCGCCTATAGCATTATTAAATCCGCACCAAAACCGCAAAAAAAGATTGAGAAAGAGATAGAGCCCTTGGTTGAAGTAACCGATTTTAAACCAGCAACAGAACCACCTTATTGGCGCGGTGGGGCAACGGTAAATGCCAATGATTATGTGCAATTAGTGGCTCAAGTTACAGGCCAGCTAGAATGGGTAAATCCAGATATAAAGCCAGGGATGTTTGTGGAAAAAGGCACACTGCTCGCACAAATTGAAGACGCAGACTATCAGCTTCAACTGCAGCAAAAGCAAGCGGCTTCTATCCAGGCTCAAGCTAACCTCGATATCGAGTTAGGACAAGTGGAAAACGCGCGCAGTGATTATCGCTTATCGGGCATTGAACTTAATCCTGTGGCCAAATCTTTGGCTTTACGTGAACCTCAGTTAAGCTCCGCGAAAGCGGCTTTGAAGATGGCGAAAGCGGATTTGGCGAAAGCGAAATTAAATCTTCAGCGTACTCAAATTAAAATGCCTTTTGATGGACATGTTTTGCAGCAAATGGCATTCACAGGTTCTTATTTAAATAATACGAACGCCGTCTTTACTATCATAGATAGCTCGTTTTTTTGGGTTGAAGTCAGTGTGCCAAATCATTTCTTATCCATATTGGATATATCGGCTTCTGCACAAGTTCGCTCATTGACCAGCGACGCATCACGTCAAGCTCGCATCTTAAGCATTTCTCCATCTGTAGATGCAAATGATCGTCAAGCGCGGGTTTTATTGGAAATACCAAAACCCCTCGATACGTCTAATGGTCAGCCATTGATTCGCTACAACGACTACATAGAGGTAACGCTTTATGGAAAGCAACAAGCGAATCTATTCCGTTTGGCCAGTGATAAAGTTGATACAGCTGTAGTGTGGGCTGTGGATAAAAACAATCAACTCAAATCGATTCCTTTTAGCTTAGTGTTCAAGGGTCGAGAATACTCATGGGTTAAATTTGACGGTGAGCAGATCAATTCATATCGGCAACTGATTAGCGAACTCAGTGACAAGCAAGACGGCCTAAAAGTGCGCGTACAATCTGTTGATGGGGCGCAATGATGAAAGATGCTTTTTTACACTCTGGTCCAATTGCTTGGATGGCGCGCCATGGTGTTGCCAGTAACCTATTGATGTTGGCTTTACTCGTAGGTGGTTTGCTTACTTCTTTTACGATCAAAAAAGAGTTTCTACCTGAGTTTTCTGTAGACGTGGTGCAAGTGCGTTTAGTTTATCCGGGGGCAACGCCCACCGAAATGGAACAAGGTGTCGTATTGCCAGTGGAAAATGCATTAGCTGAGATGGATGGTATTTCCGATATTAATGTCACGATTCAAGAGGGCTATGCCACCTTGAGTGTGGACATTGAAGCCGGTGAAGACGTGCAACAAATGTATCAAGATATTTTGCAAGAGGTAAATCGAATATCGACATTTCCGGCACAGATGGAACAGCCTATTGTTAGCATTTTTGCGAGAAAACATGAGTTGATGGAAATCGCGCTGCATGGCGATTTAAATCGTTTTGAAATGAAGCGCTTAGCCGAGAAGATTAAAGCCAAAATAATTAACTCTTCTTCGGTTTCTCAAATTGACTTAAGCGGTGCACCTGCCGAAGAAATCCATGTTGAGATACCAAGTTTAGCATTGAAAAAATACAATTTAAGCTTAGCCCAAGTTGCCGCTACGGTTAGCGAGAATGCTGTGGAAAAAAGCGCTGGAACGGTAAAAACCCAAGGCGGCGATATATTGGTGACACTGAATGATCGCCAATACTGGGCCGGAGAATTTGCACAGCTACCTTTGATTCAAAATCAGAATGGAGTGGTGTTACGTTTAGGGGAGGTTGCCACTGTAAAAGAGGGTTTTGAAGATACACCCGATTTAGTCACCCTCAATAAGCAGGATAGTGTTGCTTTCGACGTTTATCGCTCAGGTAATCAGACTCCCACAGAGGTGGCGGATACCGTATACGATATGTGGCCAGAATTGGAAGCTATGCTTCCTGAGGGTATGTATCTAACGGTCATCGACGATGATGCACAACTATATCGAGAGCGCCTCGGGTTGCTATTAAAAAATGCGCTGATCGGTCTGGCCTTGGTATTTATTCTCTTAGGTATTTTCTTAGAGTACCGTTTAGCGTTCTGGGTCACCATGGGTATTCCAACCTCCTTTCTTGGCGCCATGTTATTCCTTCCTGCATTTGATGTTTCAATCAATATGATTTCTATGTTCGCTTTTATTATCTCGCTGGGCATTGTGGTGGATGATGCGATCATTGCGGGAGAAAATATCTATGAGAATTTAGATAAAGGGTATAGCCGAGTCGAGGCGGCCATCATGGGTGCTAAGCAAGTAGCTGTCCCCCTGAGTTTTGCTATTTTAACTAATGTGGCCGCATTCTTGCCGCTGTTCTTCATGCCTGGTGGTATGGGCAAAGCTATGATGGTAATCCCTGCAGTGGTGGTTACTTGTTTTGCTATCTCATGGATTGAAGCACTCTTTATTTTGCCTTCACATATAGCGCAATTAAAAAACAAGCCAAAGGGAAAAATTGGTGTGAAACTAGGTCGTGTTCAAGAGAAAGTGGATGCACGTTTGCAGTCGTTTATCAGTTATCAATATCGACCAACATTAGCTTTTTTACTCGACCGACCAGGCATGACATTGGCAACGAGTTTGGCACTTGCGGCTATCGTATTTTCGTATGCTGCTAGTGGGCGCATGGGTTTTTCTTTGTTCCCTGTGTTAGAGGGAGAGTCTGCCATATTGATGATTGAAATGCCGCCGAATGCTCCACTTAGTGAGACCAAGAAAGCAAGAGATTACGGTGAGGAGGCACTGCGACAAATTATCGAGCCTATCGAACAACAGCACGGTGACTTTTTGGTAAGTGTCCAATCTTCGATTACAGGCAGTAGTATCGAAGTAGACGCACGATTAATCAGTGATGAAGATCGAGCCTACAGTACAAACGAAATTGTAGACCGGTGGCGCCAAGCCTTAGGAGAGATTGCAGGTGTTAAAAGCATCAGCTTTGATGCTGAAAGAGGTGCTGGGCCAGTAAGCGGTCGACCTTTCACGTTGGAATTGCGCTCTTCTGATACACAGCAACTGAGCGATGCCAGTGATTTTATTATGGCGAAGCTCGACGAAATTGGATCAGTAAAAGATATCAGCAATTCGCTCACTGGAGGTAAGCCTGAGTGGGATATTGAATTAAATGACTATGGCCGTAGTTTAGGTTTCAGCGCATCCAATGTTGCCGATCAGGTGAGAAATAACTTGTATGGTGCGAGGGCACTTCGCCAGCAACGAGGAAAAAACGAAGTCACTGTATTAGTGCGTTTGCCCGAGCAAGAGCGCCAATACCAAACCGATATAGAATCGTTAGCAATACGAACGCCGCAAGGGAGTTGGGTACCACTGTCAAGTATTGCCCATTTAGACAAAGGGCGTGCACCAGAAAAAATTCAGCGTAAAAACGGTTTACAGGTGGTGACAATCAGTGCCGCGGTTGAGCCTAGATCGCTTATACCAAACTTGCAGAAAAGCTTAGAGGCTGACACGTTTCCCGAATTCAAACAGCGATATCCGCAGGTGAAAATTGGTTACAGCGGCCGCCAAGAAGACGAGCAAGAGAGTTTTGCCAGTTTGATACAAGGTTTTGTTTTCACGTTGTTAGCGATTTATATTTTGTTAGCAATTCCGTTTAATAGTTATAAACAACCGAGTTTGATCATGGCAGTGATTCCTTTCGGTGTGGCTGGAGCACTGTGTGGATTGATTTTACTGAACTATGGACTGTCGATTATCGCGATTATGGGGATGTTGGCTCTCTGTGGTGTCGTGGTGAACGATAGTCTGATTTTAGTGGATTACGCTAACCAACGGCGGGCGGCAGGCGTTGCGGTTAAACAGGCTATCATAGAGGCAAGTGAACGTCGTTTTCGTCCGATATTATTAACAACCGTAACGACCTTTGGCGGTCTTGCTCCTATGGTATTTGAGACGTCAAGACAGGCAAAATTTATTACGCCCATGGCGGTATCATTAGGTTTTGGAATTCTGTTCACTACGTTTGTATGCCTATTGGTCTTGCCGACCTTGTATCTATTATTAGAGAGGCGTAGCCAGGAATAGTTGTTCGCGGAGCTAGCATCTAGGGCTTAAGCTTGGTAAATTTAGGCCCTAAGTTTTTCCAAGTAGTGGTTCATGTCAGCTTCCTTTCACATAGTTATTCTCGGTGCCGATAATCCGGTGGGTAGAGCACTTACTGAGTTAGCACAGGAGAAAAAAGTCTCTTTGCATGCTATTTACAGCACCGATTGGGATTTGTCTGATATTGATACAGTGCAGTCTCGCTTAAAAGAATTATCCCCTCAGTTTTTAATTAATTGTATTCGGCCGTTGGGTTCCGGTACTACTGCACATATTGCTAGTGTATTGGCTCAGGTCTGCTGTACCTTAAATATCCCCTTACTGCAATTATCCAGCAATGCGGTATTCGCAGGCCAAGAGTCCCATGTGTTTAAAGAAGATGATGAGCCTTACCCAGGCACTGCTATTGGCCAGCAAGTCCTTGCGGTTGAAAACGCAATACAAAGCTCATGTCCGCGACACATGATTTTGCGAGTGGGTTGGCTGTTTAGCTCACAAGGACATGATGATGTCTCGCGTTTATTGGAGCTAGCGCAAACCGAGTCTGTGTTGCACCTAAGCGATAGTAAAGTGCTATGTCCAACCAGTGCATGTGATATTGCAGCGGTGTTGATGGCGATGGTGTATCAGGCTCGTTATGCTGAGCTTTGGGGTATCTATCACTATTGTAGTGCTGAAAAAACCAATTTATATAAATTTGCCGAGGTGGTGGTGGCAGAGGCACGTCAATATGAGGATTTACCTCTACAGGAAATTCAAGTGGATGCCAGTCACGAGATGAACGCCCAGTTTAGCGAATCGAGTCCACGGTTAAACACTAAAAAGATCTTGCATACCTTTGGCATTAAGCCTAAACCTTGGCGCCAAGCGCTATCGCGTATTCTCAAAAAGCGCTATAACAAATAGCGCTCAACTACCTTTCTCTTCTTCTATGCCCTGTCACCAAATGATGACTTGCATATTCTTAAACACTCAATTGGCGCAACTGTTTATTCCTGACTAGAGTTAAACGAGACAAGTGTCAGTTAGGTAAGGATGTGCTCTTGATCTCATGGGACCCAAGACTTTGGTTTCGTCGTCGTTTGCCCAAGCCAGAAGGCACAGTATCCCTATGTTTTATGAAAGATGGGGTGGCCATTTGCCATAAGGCCAAAATGGCTGATCAACCTGAGAAAATCGTGCGCGCAGAGTTCGCTCCGGTTCCGCCATCAGAACAGGTTGGTTATGTTCGAGGCTGGGTAGCTCGCTACCATCTAGTTAACGCAGACTGTTATTTGGTGTTGCCACCAAATGAATATGAATTGGAGCTCATTGAACGTCCCCAGGTGCCTGATGAAGAATTACTGGAGGCCGTTCGTTGGCGTAGTAAAGGCCTATTGAGTACGCCTGCGGCCGATGCGGTGATAGATGTGTTACCTCTACCTGAAGATGCATACCGTGGTCGTATGGATATGATTTATGTAGCAGCGGTTGCTTCTGAGCACATTAGGCAGCGCGTTAAACAAATAAAACAGATTGGTTTAGATCTGAAGATTATTGATATCTGGCATATGGCTCTGCGCAATATGGCGCTCTATTTACCAGAAATGGAAAACGGTAATGTGGCGTTGTTAGAGCTGCATGAAAATAGCGGCACCATTAGCATGTTTAGTCACCAAGATATGTATTTAACGCGCAGTATCGAACTTGGTTTTTCTAGCTTTTTGCAAACTGACGATGCATTCCAGCTGGATGATGAGGTGATGCTGGATCGTCTTGCATTAGATTTACAGCGCTCATTGGACTATTACGAAAGCCAACTTGGAAAGGGTGTCGCTACGCGCATTCACTTATTACCTATTGAACACGACGCCATTGATATAGTCACTTCTTTGCAAGACCGGTTAGGCATAAATGTCGAGTCTTTCGAACCACAGACCATTCTTCCGATACACAAAGAAATTGAAATCCCCCATGATCTTTTGGCTTACTATTTACCTGTTTTAGGTTCTGTCTTAAGGAGGTCCGATGCAACAAGTTAACCTCTATCTTGATGAATTTAAAAAAACGGAAGTGCCATTCTCTGCTGCAATTTTTCTCATTATCTGTGGCTACAGTATTGTTTTCAGCATTGTAATTAGTTTGCTACTAAGGGGCGTTATCTTTTACGAAGTTAAGGCACTCACCGAAGCGTTAAACTCTGCAAAAAAGTGGCAGGAGCAATTAGCGATCGCTGAGCGTATGTATCCAGAACCAAAAATCGATCCTATATTGCTTAAGCAGATAGACAGTAAACAACAACAAGTGACCCGTAATGATCGTGTGCTTGAATTTCTAGATAGTAATGGTTTGGCGCAAAAAGATGCAGCTTTCTCCGAATTTTTAGGCGCATTTACTAGGGTTGAACAAGAAGGATTATGGCTAAAGCGGATTCAAATTGAGTCAGGCGGATCATCAATGCGTATTGAAGGTTATGTACTAAAACCCAAGGCTTTGCCTAATTATTTAAAAAAGTTAAGTAAAGAGCCAGTATTCAACGGAATGGACTTTAAAGTGTTTGATTTAAAGCGCGACAAAGCTGTGATGGAGTTTGTCGTAAGTTCTAAAGTGGAGTCAAGCAACATTGAAACATTATTGGAAAATAGCGCAACAAATTTTTGAGGCCTACTCGCTTAGAGAGCGTATGACCATCACATTTGGTTGCTCTTTGGCGTTTGTCTTAGTTCTGCTATTCACACTTTGGATTCCCAAGGTGGAAACGATTTTGGGTCTTCACCAACAGCAAGAGAGAGCCGTCGCGCAAGAGGCAGCGAGTAAAGCCGCTATTTTGGAGTTAGAAAACCGCTCAAAACAAGACGTTAACGCGCCATATCGGAAGCAACTTAAAGGTTTAGAAATACAAGTGACCGAGCAGGAGCGAACCATTGAAGATTTAACTTCATCACTTATTTTGCCTAATAAGATGACACAGGTTTTCTCTGAATTATTGGATGAGCGATATTTGAAAATCATCAAACTTAAAAATCTAGAAGCTAAGCCCATTGAGTTGGACCAAAAGCAAACAGATTCTTCAGTATTGTTTAAGCATGGCCTATCGCTAAAACTGCAAGGACGATACTTAAATACAATGGATTATATCAAGCAAATTGAATCGCAACCTTGGAAGCTTTACTGGGAAAGCCTTGATTTCAAAATGGAAAAGTATCCAAATGGCGTTCTTGATCTTAAAGTACATTCCATTAGTACAAGCGATCATGTTTTGGGTTTATAGCTATGAAAAAATGGATGATGGTATTCATGGTACTGATCGTACCGATTCTAGCGCATGGATTTGATCCAATGGCACCACCTAATTTAGGTGGTAAGTCGATGATAAAACCCAAGCAAACGATAAGTGGTAAAAAGGTGTGGGTATTAACGCAGACTATCGTCAATGAACAGCGACGTATCGCGGTTGTCGATGGTGAGGTGTTGCAGCAAGGTGCCACCTACAAGGGCTGGTTAGTGGCTGATATTTCCGCTGGTTCGGTTGTATTGACCAAGCAAGGACGGCAGAAAAAACTGAGTATTACAAAACCAGTTAGCCCAGTGAAAACGCGAAGGGATCCATTATGAGACATATTTTTTATGCCAGCGCATTGTTAATAGTATTGAGTGCTTGCAGCACAATGGATCAACATGATTTACCAGTGGCTGATCGTGCATTACAAGAAACGAAAGATGATACACAGGCTCCAATACAAAGCTCAGCGAATATACAACAAAGTATTGATGAAAGGTTGCAACGGGAACGGTTTGACGTAGTCGCTGATAAAGTAAATGCTCAAGAATTTTTTGCAAGCTTGGTTGAAGGCACAGAGATTAATATGGTTGTACATCCAAAAGTACGGGCCAGTATTAGTTTGCGTCTATCGGATGTCACACTTCTCGAAACACTCAAGGCTGTACGTGATCAATACGGATTGCAATTTAGAAAAACCGAATATGGTTATCGCATACTCCCTCGAGACTTACAAAACCAAGTGTTTCCTGTGAACTATCTAAACGTTACTCGTACGGGAAGCAGTGGTCTCACTGTGTCTAGTGGGCAAATCACGAGTAAAAATACTTCTGCCGATAATGTGAATAGTACAACCGCTTCGCAGTTATCGACTGCTAGTAAAATACAAACGACAGCGTCCTCCGATTTTTGGCAAACCTTAAAAACCTCGATTACTACTTTAGTGGGGAGTAGTGAAGGGCGAAAAGTCATTGTAGATTCACAAGCCAGTCTAGTGGTAGTTCGTGCCTTCCCAAATGAAATTTCAGCAGTAGAACAGTTTTTGGATAAAGCGCAACTATCTCTAAACAAGCAAGTGATTATTGAAGCCAAAATACTAGAGGTTACTTTGAATGATGGCTACCAGGCAGGTATCCAGTGGGATGGATTAGCCAGTTCAGGTAGTACAGAGTTTACACCTAGTTTAAGTGCTACCACTCTTAGAAATCCCGATGATATTGACGGTATCTTTTCATTGGCATTCACAGGTTCTGACTTTACCGGTGTGATTCAGCTATTGAAGCGACAGGGAAAAGTCCAAGTTTTATCAAGTCCAAGAATTTCCACAGTGAATAATCAAAAAGCGGTGATTAAAGTCGGCACAGATGAATTTTTTGTGACTGACGTAAGCAACGATACCACGACGACCACTACAACAACGAGTACCAATCCCGAGGTCACACTTACACCATTCTTCTCAGGTATAGCGTTGGATGTCACACCACAGATCAGCGAAAACAATGATGTCATTCTGCATGTTCATCCGAGTGTGACCGAAGTGGTTGAACGCAATAAAGTCATTGAGTTGGGCGATGATATATTCAATCTGCCATTGGCGGTCAGCAGTATTCGCGAGACAGATAGCATAATTCGAGCACGTAATGGTCAGGTCGTTGTCATCGGCGGCCTACTGCAAGATAAACAATCGCGTACGGATGCCAGCGTCCCTTGGCTAGCACGAATTCCGATTCTGGGTGCGCTGTTTCGGCAAAGCGATCAAGAATCAACAAAAAGTGAGCTGGTTATTCTACTTCAGCCAAAAGTAGTTGATGAAGATACTTGGCAAGATAGTCTTCGCACGATTAAGAACCAATTTCCGTATTGGCGCCGTGAAGCCGAACGTGAAAGTCAGAGCTATCAGCCCTAATTAGAGAACAGATACTCAGAGCAACTTTATGTTAAATAAAGACAAGCACAGTAAAGTTCGAGTGGGTGACTTGCTGGTAGAAAAAAATATCATCAGCGAGGATCAACTACAGCAAGCACTTGATGAACAGAAGCGATCAGGTCGGAAACTAGGTCGTGCGATCATTGACCTCGGTTTTGTAAATGAAGACGATCTATTGATGGAGTTGTCTTCGCATTTTGCAATGCCATTCATGGACATCTCTCGTTTCCAGTTTGATAGTGAAATTACTCGGCGTTTACCAGAGGGGATTGCTCGGCGCTATCGCGCGATTGTTTTGGTAGAAGAAGAGTATCAATACTTCGTCGGTTTTGTTGATCCCTTGGATATATTAGCCGTAGATGAAGTTAAGCGTATTCTCAAAAAAAATGTGGTTCCAGCATTTGTAAAAGAACAAGAATTGCTGAATGCCATCGATCGAATATACCGTCGCACTGAGCAGATTGCTTCTCTCGTTGGT